>CAMBLS010000169.1 GCA_945868485.1 uncultured Lachnospiraceae bacterium
TAACCAACTTTATCCATTTTTTCAACGATTGGAAGCATCATGTCGGTAGGCATTCTTGTTGCAATCAGGGACTGATGTGCATCACGAAGAACGGTTTCCATAATGCCAACCGGTTTTTTAACCTGTTCTGCCATTTTAAAATCCTCCTTGTTTTCCGAAGGAAAATGCGACTGCTCCTGCTGGAGCAGAGGATTTATCCTCCTTGTTTATATAACTGTTAGAATACTCCAAATACGGCCATGAATGTACCGGCTGCTACTGCAGTACCGATAACTCCGGCTACGTTAGGTCCCATAGCATGCATCAGCAGGAAGTTTGTAGGATCTGCCTCAGCACCAACTTTCTGGGATACTCTGGCTGCCATAGGAACCGCAGATACACCTGCAGAACCGATCAGCGGATTTACCTTACCCTTGGTAGCAATACACATCAATTTACCGAACAATACACCTGCCGCAGTACCGAATGCAAATGCAATCAGACCAAGTGCAACAATCTTTAAAGTATCAAGATTTAAGAAAGCTTCTGCACTGGTAGTTGCACCTACAGATGTACCAAGCAGAATAACTACAATATACATCAGTGCATTAGATGCTGTATCTGTCAGCTGTCTTACAACACCTGATTCTCTGAACAGGTTACCTAACATCAGCATACCAACAAGGGGTGCTGTGGTAGGAAGAATCATACATACTATGATGGTAACAACGATAGGGAAAAGAATTTTTTCAAGCTTAGATACAGGACGAAGCTGACCCATTTTAATCTTTCTTTCCTTCTCAGTTGTAAGTAACTTCATGATAGGCGGCTGGATAATCGGCACCAGTGACATATAGGAATATGCCGCTACTGCGATAGGTCCAAGTAAAGCAGTCTGTCCTAATTTTCCTGCAAGGAAAATGGAGGTAGGACCATCTGCACCACCGATGATGGAGATTGCAGCTGCAGCTTTATCGTTAAAGCCCATTGCAATTGCTCCAAAGTATGCAGCAAAAATACCGAACTGTGCTGCTGCACCAAGTAAGAAGCTCTTAGGATTGGCAATCAGTGGACCAAAGTCTGTCATGGCACCAACGCCCATGAAGATTAAGGACGGCAGAATTGCCCATTCATCTAAGAGATAAAAATAATACAGTAAACCGCCAGCTCCGTTTGCTGAGTCCTCAATGCTCATCATAATATCCGGATAAATGTTTACAAGCAGCATACCAAATGCGATAGGGGTAAGGAGCAATGGTTCAAAGCCCTTAGCAATCGCAAGATAGAGAAATACACAAGCCACAACGATCATCAGGTAGTTGCCCCATGTAAGGTTAAAGAAGGCGGTCTGATGTATCAGGTTGGACAGTGTAGATACTATATAATCCATTTCTTTTACCTCCTGTTGTGTTATCAGCAAATACGCAATTTACTAGTTCAGTGTTGCCAGTAATGCGCCAGCTTCAACAGGATCACCAACTGCTACGTCAATGCTTGCTACAGTACCATCCTGAGGTGCAACAACAGGGATTTCCATCTTCATTGCTTCCAGAATAACTACTGTATCACCAGTTTTTACTGACTGTCCTACGCTTGCTTCTACCTTGAATACCTTTCCTGCTGCGCCGGCTTCTACTCTTACACTGCCTGCGCCGCCGGCTGCCTTGGGTGCTGCTGCGGGAGCTGCCTTAGGTGCTGCTTTAGGAGCTGCTTTCGGTGCTGCAGGTGCAGGTGCTCCTGCACTAGCGCCTTCTTCTACTACTACGTCATATACGTTGCCATTTACGGTAATTGTATAATTTTTCATTACTAAAATCCTCCTGTAATCTATTGAAATATTTGATTAGATAAAACTTTATTTCCAATCTATGCTCTCTGCCATTTGCTTCCAGCACGTCTGATACTTCTTACTACAAAACCGTCTGTGGAAGAAGCACCTTCACTTGCAGCGATTGCTGCAGAAATAACTGCAACCAGTTCAAGGTCATCTGACAATTCTTCTTTTTCGATGATCTGAGCGATGGTATTGTCAACTGCTGCGTTCTTAACATCATTCTTAGCAGGCTTCTTTGCAAACTTATCCTGAATTTTAGGAATAAATCCAAAACAGCTGATAATCAGACTGATTAGAATCAGAACGCAAAATACAGTTCCCATACCAAGTAATGTGTTTAATGCAGCCTTTTCCATCGTTTCACCAAATGAGTAGTTTACATTGGTAGTCACACTGGTAACTGCGCTCTTCTCAATCACAATTTCAACAACTGCATCTCTCAAAGAGCCTTTCACTTCAACTTCAATGATACCGTCTTCACCATCAAAGCTGGATTCAACGCTTATAACCTTTTCATAATTACCCATATCTTCAGCAGCGGTTTCCCAGCTTTCAATAGCACTGATCAATATCGGGTCAGTTGCCTGAGCCTGTGCCTGCTGAACTACATATTGATTCATAGTTTCAACAAGCTGCGATCCCCATGCTTCCGCTTCCGCTTCTGTCATCAGAGGAGTTTCTGTTTCCTTCTGACCGCATGCTGTCAAACCGAACATACAGGTAATCATACCTAATATTAATAACCATTTTTTCATATTAAGTAATCATCCTTTCTAAACTGTACCGTGTTTCTTTGCAGGACGGTCTTCCCTTTTTGTGAACAGCATCTCAAATGCACCGATTACATACTTTCTGGTATCCACGGGCTCGATAATCTGATCAACATATCCTCTCTTCGCTGCACTTACAGCACTTGTCTGTAATGCTGCATATTCTTTTGCACAGGCATCAATCGCATCTGCACCCTGTCCATCACAGATAATCTTTGCTGCCAGTTTTGCATCCATAGTACCGATTTCCGCATTAGGCCAAGCCATTGTAATATCTGCTCCGATTGCCTTAGAATTCATGGCAACATAAGCGCTTCCGTAAGCCTGCCCGATAATTACATTTACTTTGGGAACTGTTGCATTTGCAAATGCATATGTAAGTTTTGCTGCCGCTTTTGCAATCTTCTTCTCGGAACACTTATCAGCCTTAAATCCCTTAACATTTGTCAGAGAAAGAACAGGAATATTGAATGCATCACAGAAGTTCACAAAGTCAGCTGCCTTGTCACATCCTGCAGGAGTTAAAACAGCATCAAATTTGTCTGTTACGGTTCCATCTTCTCCATAAACTTCACTGCGGTTTGCAACTGCGCCTACGGTTACACCATTCAATCTGATCAAAGCTGTTACCATTTCCTTTGCATAACCTGCTTTTACCTCAAATACAGCGCCGTCATCTGCAAGCTGTGACAGTGCAATCGCTGTATCTCCAGTGCAGTTTGCAATTTCTGCGCATGCACGATTTAAGTCATCTGTACATTCTTCGAAAGACATATCATCTTCGTTATTTGCAGGAAGCATGCATACCAGTTCTCTGATCTGCGCAAGAACAGATGCTTCATCTGCAACTACATCAACGATACCAGCCTCTTCGCTCTGGAATGCTGCTGCGGAAGTATCACATTTGCTGATTTCATTTCCATCCAGTGCATTGGGTGCATTTACAAACAGCTTTGCTTTCTTTTCTTCCATAAAAGTAAAGTCTGTTAAAGTAGGAATTAAAGCAAGCCCACCGCCGCAGGAGCCAAAGATTGCTGTAATCTGCGGAATTACACCTGAACTTAATGCCTGCTTCTTATAGATTTCACCAAATCCATTCAATGCATCTGTTGCTTCCTGTAATCTAAGTCCGGCAGATTCAATTAATCCGATTACGGGTGCCCCCATTTTCAGTGCCAGATCATAGAGGTTTGCAATTTTCTTCGCATGCATTTCGCCTACGCTTCCGTTTAATACGGACGCATCCTGGCTGTATACATACACAAGATTACCGCCAATCACTCCATAGCCGGTAATAACACCGTCAGAAGGAGTTTCTGTCTGTTTCAGGTTAAAATCAGTGCTTCTTGCTGTTATCTGCGCACCAATTTCCACGAAACTGTTTTCATCGAGCAAAGCTGCTATTCTTTGACTCGCCTGTGAAGTAGTACTCATTTTTCAGCCCTCCATTTTATATTAAATAAATTATAACTTTATTCACAGGGACATAGTATCCCCATAATTTTACCTATAGCAGTATAACACAAATGTTTCAAATATCCTAGTACAAAGTTTCCAAAATTAACAAAATTTTTATGTATATATTTTATTTAGTTTCTTCTTCAACGTTTTTATAGCTTTCGTGACATATTTTATGTCTTCGACACATAAAAATGAAAAGAAACAGCCTATCGGACAAAAAAATGAAACATAAAAGAAAATCTCTCACAGGTTCATTAAAACTGCTACTGATCCCCTTCCCTCTAATCTTCCTGATACTCCTGCCTGTATATGCCGACACTGATGATTCCGATGACCTGAAGCTCTACGCACAGTCTGCCGTTTTGATGGATGCGGATTCCGGTCGCATTCTCTATGCAAAGGATGGTGAGAAGGTACTACCTATGGCAAGCACCACCAAAATTATGACCTGTATTCTTGCTCTGGAATACGGAAATCTGCAGGATTACGCTGTGGCTTCTTCCTATGCTGCCAGCATGCCCAAGGTAAAGCTGTATGTAAAGAATGGAGAGTATTATAAGCTGGAAGATCTGCTCTACTCACTGATGTTGGAATCCCACAATGATGCTGCAGTGGTAATTGCAGAGCATATAGCCGGAAGCACGGAAGCTTTTGCAGATATGATGAATCAGAAGTCAAGAGATATTGGATGCTTTGATACCTTCTTTATCACCCCTAACGGACTTGATGCTACTGCCACCGCCAAAGATGGCACCGTCAAATCCCATTCCACCACTGCCGCAGACTTGGCGAAAATCATGTCCTACTGTATTATGGACTCTCCTAAAAAAGAAGAATTTCTCAAAATTACTCGTTCTGCTAGTCACTCGTTTGGAAGTTTTCAGGAAAAGGATGGCAGCTTTATTCCAAGCGGACGCACCTTCAGCTGCAATAACCACAATGCCTTCCTAGGGATGATGGATGGCGCTCTTTCCGGCAAGACAGGGTTTACTGGAAATGCAGGCTATTGTTATGTGGGGGCACTGAGAGATGGAAATCGTACCTTTGTGGTATCACTTCTTGCCTGCGGCTGGCCCAACAACAAGACCTACAAATGGAGTGATACAAAGGTGCTGATGAATTACGGTCTTGAGAATTTCGAGTATCATTCTCTCGCTGAAGCTGCCTTTGATGAAAACCGTTTAGATTCTGTTAAGGTTATAGGGGGACAGGTAGCAAATCTTGATGAAACAGCATATACTAAAGTAGAAATAGACGGAAGGCAGGAGGGACAAAGCAATAATGGCGTGGATACTATATCTTCTTCAAATGATTGGACTGGACTTCTGCTTAAAAAAGAGGAACAGATCCAGGTAGATTTTCAAATGTCTCATGAACTCAAGGCACCTATAAAAGCCGGAACACCGGTGGGAACCATTCGTTATCTCGTTGACGGTGTTCTGTATAAGCTTGAATATATTGTAGCATCCGAAGATGTCCCTGCCATTGATTTTCCATGGTGTGTGAAACAGATCCTACTTCGGTACAGCCTGTAGACAAAAAAGAAAACCAAATTCCGCTCATGCGGCACTTGGTTTTCTTTTTCTCTCCAAATTTAAATATCCAGC
>CAMBLS010000170.1 GCA_945868485.1 uncultured Lachnospiraceae bacterium
ATGCATGGAAAGAAGGACTTTATCTGAGTAATATGCTATTCTATACTAGAAATAGTGGTCTGCATGAATGAAAAGCAGAAAGTGAGGAGTGCAGAAAATGAAAAAGAATTATATAAAAGCAACGATGGGAGTATTATTCAGCGCAATTTTGATAGCACTAATGCTGGGAGGATGTAATCGAAAGACTGAAAAGATGGGGACGGAGGGAAATATTGCATCAGATAGAGTGATTATTACAGAAACGGGAGAAGTGATTGAAAAAGAAGAACCTGTCCCTACAGCCAATGCTATTCCGGAAGATATTTTGGCGAAGACAGAAATCCCAGAAGAGCAGCTAGAAGAACCGATGAAGAATCAGGAAACCCAAGATGGGAAAATGCAGATAGTCTTCTTGGGGGACAGTATTTTTGCCGAGACTGGGGACGGAACTGATATCCCTAGACGTACAGCAGCACTGTGTAATGCTAATGGTTATAATCTGGCAATTGGAGGAACCACAGCAGCTGTAGCTGATAAGCATGCATCTCTTGAGTGGGATAAATGGACTTCAGTGTCTTTGGTAGGGCTAGTGCATGCAATTGTAGGAAATATTTCGACAGATGTTTTTGAAGGATACAGCGCAAAAGAGATTTTGGATAATCCAAATGTAGATTTTTCAAAAACAGATTATTTTGTGATTGAGTATGGCATAAATGATTTTTTAAGCGCAGTTCCAATGAGTGACTCATCGCAAGAACTTGATTTAAGGAGTTATGTAGGTGCATTGCGTTATGCAGTTCTTACACTGAAGGGATACGCTCCGGATGCAACCATTATTCTATGTTCTCCAACCTATGCACGATTCTTTGATGGAGATTGGATGATAGGAGATGGAAACAGTATTAATAATGGATACGGAACTTTATATGAATATAAAGACACCTGTGAGTATGTTGCAAAGGAATATCAGGTCGTATTTTATAATGCGTATGAGTATCTGGGAATAGATGGGTATACCGCAGATGAGTATTTGGAAGATGGAATTCACCTCACGGATAAGGGGAGACAGCGCTATGCGGATGCATTAACAAAATTGATTTTAGAAACAGAGGAAACTAAAAATAATTAGTGAAATTAGAAGAAGGGGATGTCGCAAATATATCTAGTGCGCTCTCCCTTTTTGTGGTATGATACTTTTGTTGGGAGACAAAGAAATATGAGCAGACAATATGATAAAATAATTATCGGAGCTGGGCTATACGGTATGTATGCCGCCCATTTTTGTGCAGAAAAAGGGCAGCATGTGTTGGTACTAGAATATGATCATGCGCCCTTTCAGAGAGCAACCTATATCAATCAGGCAAGGGTGCATATGGGATATCACTATCCCAGGAGTCTTACCACAGCAGTAAAATCTGCTGGATATTTCAGGCGATTTGTGGAAGACTTTGGATTCTGTATTCATGATAAATTTGATCAGATTTATGCCACTTCAGATCAGTTTTCATGGACCAGTGCAGAGCAGTTTCAGGAATTTTGCAGGGCGGCAGAGATTAAATGCGAAGAGGTTGCAGCCTCGAAATATTTTAAGCCGGGAATGTGCGATGGTGCTTTTTTGACAGAAGAGTACACCTATGATGCAAAAATCCTGCAAAAGTATTATGAGGACAAGCTGTTTGGGAATCCCAATGTAGATTTTATCTTTGATGCCAGAATCCGAGGGATTATTAAAGCAGATAGAAGTTTTCTGGTTGAAATGGAGGATGGTAACAGCTTCGAGACAGGATATGTGCTGAACGCAACCTATGCCTCTGTGAATCAGGTTATTGATAAAGTGGAAGGAATAGAAAAGGAGCTGTTTAGCATCAAATATGAGCTTTGTGAGATTATTCTCTGTAAGCCGTCAGATATGTTGAGGAATACAGGGATTACGGTTATGGATGGTCCATTCTTTTCCATCATGCCCTTCGGTAAAACCGGCATGCATTCTCTTACAGCAGTTACCTTCACGCCTCATGTGACCAGCTATGATGCGAAACCGACCTTTTCGTGTCAGGCAGAGCTTATGGGAGAAGCAGTGCACTGTACACCGGATAATTTGGGGAATTGTAGCGAATGTCCCCATAAACCTGAGTCTGCATGGTCCTATATGTCTCATTTGGCAGACAAATATTTAAAACCAGGATATGCATATTCCTATGTACAGTCTCTATATTCTATGAAACCAATCTTAAAGAGCTCTGAGGTAGATGATTCCAGACCGACGGCAATTAAAGTTATGAGTAGAGAGCCAATATTTATCAGTGTCCTGTCAGGAAAAATTAACACGGTCTATGATTTGGATGAATATTTATTGCTTGAGTAGAGAAATGTACAGATTAAGAGAAAGGCATGAGCGTTTTTATGGAAAATCAGATTGTGAATAAGAAAGAAAAAAAGTTTATATCTATTGTTGTATATCTCCATGATGTAGCACCATATTTAAAATATTTTCTGGATACAATCATTCCGATATATGAAGAAAATTTCGACCAGTTTGAGTTGGTGTGTGTGGATGATGCCTGTCAGGATTATACGATAGAAGTATTGAAGGAATATGTGGAAAACAAGCAGATAAAGGCAATGGTAAATGTAGTACACATGAGCTTTTTTCAAGGTCTGGAAAGTGCCATGAATGCGGGACGGGATATTGCGATTGGCGATTTTGTCTATGAGTTTGATGACATCTTTGTAGACTATGAGCCAGAAGTAATTATGCAGGTCTACGAAAAGCTGTTGGAAGGGAATGATATTGTGGCAGCCAGCAGCAAGGGAAAACTAAGACTTACCTCGAAGGTATTTTATTCTCTTTATAACAGGACAAGCAGGGGGAAGGGAAAGATAGGTCCTGAAACTTTTCGTATTGTATCACGAAGAGCGATTAACAGGATTAAATCTATGGGGCAGTATATCCCTTACAGAAAAGCGGTTTATATGAACTGTGGATTAAAAGCAACAACCATCTGTTATGAAAGCAAGGATGTAAAAGTAAGAGTGAAGAATAAGGCTGTAGCCTCTGAGAGAACTGCGCTGGCTTTGGATTCGTTCATATATTTTACCGACGTACTCGAACGTGTATCAGCGATTATTAGTGGTATATTCTTGTTGGTAACGGTGGGGATGGGTGTTTATATCATTTCTGATGTTTTTAATAATACCAAGCCGGTGGAAGGCTGGCTTTCCACAATGGGATTTTTGGCGCTTGGTTTCTTTGGCGTATTTGCACTCCTCACAATTATCTTGAAGTATTTGTCTGTTATGTTGAATCTGATCTTTAAACAGCAAAGATACTTGGTTTCAGACATAGAAAAGGTGGTAAAGCGATGAACAATGAAGAATTATCCATCAATCTTTTGTTCCCTGTCTTGAATGAGCGATTAAGGCTTCAAAGCGGGATTGACAGAACCATGGAATATTTAAGGGGGAATGTATCAATTCCATACTGTCTTACAATTTTGGACAATGGTTCGGATGACGAAACACCGGAAATCGGAAAGGCTTTAGCAGAAAAGTATCCTGAGGTTTCCTATGTGAGAGTGGGGGAACGAGGCGTAGGTGTTGCTTTTCGTAAAGGGATAGAATTGAATAAATGTGCGCTGGTGGGTTACATGGATATTGATTTATCTACGGACATCAAGTATTTAGGGCGTACCATTGAGCTGTTTCAGGAAAGACCGGAGCTTGAGTATGTGAATGGGAGCCGCTTCAGCAAGGAGTCCGATACGAAGGGGCGGAAATGGTATCGAAAGATTACTTCCATGGGACTGGTATTTTTATTAAAAACCATATTTCATATGAAGGCCACAGATGCTGTGTGTGGGTTTACCTTTTTACGAAAAGAGACAGCGGAGCGTTTGGTGGTAGCCAGCGGTAATGATAATGGCTGGTTTTACACCATTGAATTTTTGCTTAGGGCAGAACGGATGGGAGTTGTAATCTACGATATGCCGGTGGAGTGGCAGGAGGATTATAATACTACCGTAAAGGTATGGAAAACAATCAAGAATTATCTGGTACAGATTCATCGGTTGAGAAAGACTTTTAAGGAAGAGGATCAAAGGAAATCAAAGAGGTAAGTGGAATGCTGAAAAGAATAGATTTAACAAGAGATTATCAGAAGCATAGAAAGGAGTATCTGGAAGCAATTGAGGCAGTCTGTGAAGAGACTGCTTTTTCCGGTGGAAGGTTTGCGGATCAGTTTGATCAGGAGTTTGCGGCTTACTGCGGAGTGCCATATGCGGCTGGAGTAAATAACGGAACATCTGCGTTACACTGTGCCATGATGGCACTTGGCATTGGTGCGGGAGATGAAGTCATTGTGCCGGCAAACACTTATATTGCAACGGCATGGGGCGTTACCTATACCGGAGCCACACCGGTGTTTGTGGATTGTACTGCAGACACCTGGGAAATTGACCCGGATAGAATTGAAGAAAAGATTACAGACAAGACAAAAGCAATTATCGGTGTACATCTTTATGGGCAGCCTTTTGAATTTAATAAAGTAAAAGCGATTGCAGATAAATATGGCTTATATGTGGTAGAGGACTGTGCTCAGGCTCATGGTGCAGGTTATGAAGGAAAGCTGGCTGGCAGTTTGGGAGACCTTGGATGTTTCAGTTTCTATCCCGGAAAGAATTTATATGCCTTTGGGGAAGGCGGCAGCGTGACCTGCTATAAAAAGGAATATTATGATGCGATTACTACCATTAAGAACCAGGGGTGCCAGGTGCGATATTACCATGATGTAGTAGGATATAATTACCGATTGGAAGGATTGCAGGGAGCAGTGCTCAGCGTAAGCCTGAAATATTTACCGGAATGGACAAGAAGGCGCAGAGAGATTGGAAGACGTTATCTAGAAGAGATAAAGAATCCCCTGCTTACGATGCAGGCACATCCTGAAAATACCGATCCCGTGTTCCATTTATTTGTAATTACAGTGGAAAATCCCGATGATTTCATTGCATATATGAATGAGAAAGGAATGGAGTGTAATAAGCATTATCCGGTTCCCTGTCATTTGCAGAAGGCTTATGCAGATCTGGGATATCAAAAGGGAGATTGCCCCAATGCAGAGTATCTTGCAAGCCACTGTGTAACACTTCCACTGTTCCCAGAGATGACGGATGAGGAAGTGGAAATGGTAGTTGAAGCATGTAATGCATATTAAGCAATGACAAAGACGGTTATTTTTCATCTGTTTTAAGCATATATACTAAGCCGGAAAAAATAGCAAAAATAGATACTCCCCAAATTCTGTAAACTAATCTTGGATGTATATAGCTGTGATTGGCTGCTCCCAATAACCATATACATGGGTATATGGCAACTAATAAAAATGGTAACAGTTGTTTTAGCCTGTTTTTTTCAATTAATGTGAGATGTTGTTGTTTTCGTACTTTGTAGTAATATACTATAATTACGGTAAAGATCCCGCCAAAGAAAATAATGTATGGCCATTTTAATAAACTTTTGAATATATAAATGACGGTTTCAATTCTAGATATATGCATGATATCTACTGTAGTAGATGTACGTGAAAGAACATTAAGAATAGCATCGTCAATAATGTATTCTCTTAAAAAGATAGATGAAAGAAGCCATTT
>CAMBLS010000171.1 GCA_945868485.1 uncultured Lachnospiraceae bacterium
TAGTAGATGCAGAAGGCTGTTTAGTCTTAAGTGCTTCTCCCGTAATCTGTACAACGATCTTATCTTCCTGCCTTAAAGCATTTCCCTGTGCCAAATATCCGCTTTCACACTCTCTGTTTGCAACCAACATTTCCTTTTGATCAAGGGACATGTAAACTGTCTGGTCACCGGAAATGGCAAGAAATGCACCTCCGATTCCCGGCACAATATCTTTTATCCTTGCAAGATAAATATTTCCAAGAAGATTTTCACCTCCGGGAAGAGGCGCAGTTTCCATTAGATATGGTTTTTTATCATCAAACAAAACCATCAGTAATCTGTTTTTTTGTCTGGTAATCACTAATTTACCCATTGTTACTTCTCAGGCTTATTATGTTGCCCATAAGACGCAATTCTTAATTACGATATTAACGCCGACAGGCTGCCATCTACCTTTCTTTTATAAGTTTCAATCCGATGCACATGGAACGGAAATTCCGGCAAAGTAAAGCTGATCATGTTAAAAAAAGTTTCCAATACAAATCCCGGCTTGATATTACTGCCGCTGCCTGCATCAAGAAGCAGATAGACAGCATCTTCTTCTATTTCAAGCTGATAGATCCCTTCTTTTAAATCAATCTCTTTCTCCCCTTTTTTGGTCTTTTTTACCACAGGAATTCTTTTTTGGTTATAAAAAGCAAGTAGATGCTCCTTCCAATCCCTTGGAAGAGACATTTCCTTCTTAAAAGATACCAGATAGGATGCCGCCGCAACACTTGCCATGGCATTTCCTTCTCCTTCTGAAAGAAGCTTAACCTTTAAGATGTCAAAGCCTTCTACCATCACAGACTGAAGTCTTTTCTGTACATCCTCTTCAGTTGTAAATGAGTTTACTTCAATGTCAAAATATTCCCCTTCACTGGTATGTCCTACTGATAAAGGAGAAGCAAAGGACATAATCTGATGTGGGCTGAAGCCCTCCGAATAAGCAATATCAATCTCTGCCCTGCGAATTGCCTTTTGAAAATATCTCATTACATCCAGATGACCGATAAATTTTACAGCACCATATTTTGCAAACTTAATTCTAACCTTCATGGCATGCTTCCTCCCGTTTTTCCAGACATACACCCGTCCCATAGCGGGCAGCTCCACAGCCGTTACACTGCATCCTGCAATTAGGGGTAATTGTTTCCTGTTTTGCACGATGCCACTCCTGAAGAAGAAATTCTTTCGTCACACCGCAGTCAAGGAAATCCCATGGGAATATTTCATCATCCCGTCGTTCTCTTGTGGTATAAAAATCAGGGTTAATACCGCATTCTTCAAAGGTCTGCATCCAGACATCGTTCTTATAATATTCGCTCCAGGCATCATAAATACAGCCCTTCTGATAGGCTTTCAGAATAACCTGATTCAGACGTCTGTCTCCCCGTGCCATAATTCCTTCAAGCACACTGACATCTGCCTCATGCCAGTTATATTTGATGCTCTTTTGATTTAACTGAGTTGCAATGGAGGTTCTAGTAAGGTATGCCTTGTCAAGAAATTCTTCCTTTGTCCGCTGGCTTGCCCACTGGAAAGGAGTAAACGGTTTCGGAATAAAGAAAGAGGTGCTTGCCACAATCTGCACTCTGCCTGTCCGCTTTTCTTTCGGCACAGTCTCATAGAACACTGCAGCAATCTTATTACATAGCTCAGCAATTTCACAGATGTCCTGCTCTGTTTCCGTGGGAAGACCCAGCATAAAATAAAGTTTAACTCTGGTCCATCCCCCTTCAAATGCAAGACGCGCCCCTTCTAATATGACTTCTTCAGTCAATCCCTTGTTAATCACATTTCTAAGTCTCTGACTACCGGCTTCCGGTGCAAATGTAAGACTGCTTTTTTTCACGTCCTGCACTTTATTCATTACGTCCAGCGAAAAGGCATCTATTCGCAGGGACGGCAGAGAAATATTAATTTTTTTCTTATCACAGTTTTCAATCAGGAAATCCAGAAGCTCCGGTAGTTTTGAATAATCACTGGAGCTAAGAGAACTTAAAGAAATTTCTTCATGTCCGGTATTTCTAAGCATTTCAACTGCATAATGCTTCAGCATTTCAACACTCCGCTCGCGCACAGGACGGTAAAGCTGGCCTGCCTGACAGAAACGACAGCCTCTGATACATCCTCGTTGGATTTCCAGAACCACTCTGTCCTGCGTAATCTTAATAAAGGGAACCACCGGCTTGTCCGGATAATAGGTATCAGAAACATCCGTAACCATTTCCTTTTCAATCATTTCCGGGATTCCTGGTTCAAGCAATATCCTTTGATCAATGGTACCGTCTTCTTTATACATCACATCATAAAGGGAAGGTACATACATTCCTGGAATCATTGCCGCTTTTTTGAGGAAGTCTTTTCTGGACAGACCACAAGCCTTACAGTCTTTATACAAATCCAGAAGCTCTCTGTACCTTGTTTCCCCCTCTCCGATATAGAATAAATCAAAAAAATCACAGATTGGTTCAGGATTATAGGTGCAGGGTCCTCCTCCAATCACGATGGGATCGTCTTCGGTTCTATCCTTTGATAATATCGGAATTTCCGAAAGATCCAAAATCTGTAAAATATTGGTATAACACATTTCATACTGAATGGTAATTCCCAGAAAATCAAAATCCTTAACTGGATCCTGTGATTCCAACGCAAATAAAGGAATATGCTCTTTTCTCATCACTTCGTCTAAATCCACCCAAGGGGAATAGACACGCTCACACCACACATCCTCAAACTTGTTCAGCATGTCATAAATAATCTGGATGCCAAGGTGCGACATTCCGATTTCATATACATCAGGAAAGCACATGGCAAACCGTACCTGTACCTGTTCTTTATTCTTCATGACCGCATTCACTTCGTTGCCGATATAGCGGGCAGGCTTTTCTATCTGCATCAATATTTCATCTTTTAATGCCAGTTTTCTCATTCATTTTCAACCTTCATTTTTTGTATTTTACTTTTATTACTCAACCATTATACGGGTATCCGCTTTTGATTGGCAAGCACTATTTTATCAGATTAAGGATCTGGAGCAAATCGGTATTGTTAGTCAAATATGTTAAGACAGTATCCGTATTTTCAGTTCCAATACTCAAATGATTTATATCACACAAAATAAAAGCAAACAGAAACACAATTGCAAGGGCAAATCGTAGTCTGAAGCTTCCAAAGGATTTATTTTTGAGTGGAGGCATATCCGAACCATGTGTTTCCAAGCCATACAATTCTCCCCGCCTTAAGGCAGGGGTATCAGAATACAAGAGTCCCTCTCGCATACGAAACAACTGCCTGTCGTACTGATTCTGGCTTCTTATGGTGCGAATTAATTCCAGCTTTTTTTCGGTATCAATTTTGTTCATAAACATCTCGTCTAATTCTGTCTGTTTATAAAAATTATGCACCGCATACTGTAAATATGCGATGCACAGGACTATCTTTTATCAAGCTCTTCTGTAATTTCCTCCCATGTAACACCTTTCTCCACCATCAAAACCATCATATGATAGAGGAAATCGGCAATTTCATATTTGATTTCATTGGCATTGGGATTTTTGGCGGCAATTACAATTTCAGTTGCTTCCTCTCCAAGTTTCTTTAAAATCTTATCAATGCCCTTATCAAACAGGTAATTGGTATAGGACCCCTCCTTGGGATGCACTTTCCTATCCTTAATGACGTTAAGAACAGATTCAAACACCATAAGAGGATTGGTCTCGTCATACTCCTTTTTCATAATTTCATTGAAAAAGCAGCTATAACTTCCGGTATGACATGCAGCCCCTACTTGAGACACTTTTGCTAAGATGGTGTCTTTATCGCAGTCTGCAGTCATTTCCTTGACATACTGGAAATGCCCGCTGGTTTCTCCCTTAATCCACTGTTCCTTACGGCTTCTGCTGTAATAGGTCATGCGTCCACTCTTTAAGGTATGAAGATAAGCTTCCTCGTTCATGTAGGCAACCATCAGCACTTCCCTTGTCTTGTAGTCCTGTACAACCACAGGAATCAGTCCATCAGAATTGGTCTTAAGTTCTTCCCATTTGATAGAAGGCTCAAAGGTTCTGACACAGACACCATTTCCGGAACAAAGATCTTTAATATCATTTAATTCCTTTGCATTGGCATTAATAGCAGGCCCGGTAACACCACTAATCTGCTCAAAGGATAAGAGCTCAATAATCTTATCAAGGGACACCTCCGGAAGAGTCACAATTAAAGGGAGCTTTGACACTTCAATTGCCTGCTTGATTGATTTTTCACTAATCAAAACAATCTCATCTACAAATTCGCACAGAAGCGCTTCGTTAGTTACAATCTCGCCTGCCTCTGCAATGCATGCAACTATTTTATCCTTACCAAATTTTAAAGAAACCTCTTTGGTAATTTCAATGTTGTCTTCCTTAGAGTAATTAAGCGCTGCCTTCATACATCCTGCATAAAGAAGCTTCTTAATATCTTCCATCCGTTTTACATTTCCAGCACCAATAACCGGAATCTGAGCTTCCTTACAGATCGTTTTCAACATATCAAGAGCTGCCTCGTGAGAAGCATCATCTGTTGAAAGATCAAAAACCAGCAGTTCATCTGCATTATTCTCACCATAAAATCGTGCCAGAGCAACCGGATCATCATTGACCACTGTCGAATCTTTCAATCCGGCTACTGCTTTTTCATTTAATAGATAAATACATGGTATAAATTTTTTGTAACTATTCATAGTAATATACTTTCCTTTTATTCTATAAGCTGCCTTTTGTACTAAGGACATCTTTAATCCTTGCGTCCTTTAAAATGGCTTCATCAAGTGCTTTTGCAAATGCCTTAAAAATTGCCTCTATCATATGATGATTGTTGATACCGGAAAACATTTTGACATGCAGATTCATTCCCACACTATAGGAAACTGCATAAAAGAATTCTCTTACCAGCTCCGTATCCAAATCACCAACCTTTTCCACCGTAAACTCACAGTCAAAAGCAAAATAAGGTCTTCCACATAAATCCACTGCACACATGGCAAGGGCATCATCCATAGGAAGAACACTGGAACCATAACGTTTGATTCCTGCCTTGTCTCCAAGTGCTTCCCTGATAGCTGTACCAAGCACAATGCCAGCATCCTCCACGCTGTGATGCCCATCCACCTGTAAATCTCCTTTGATTTTCATATCCAAGTCAAAGAATCCATGTCTAGTAAAACCCTCCAACATATGATCAAAGAAACCGATGCCTGTCTCAATACTGCTTTTTCCGCTTCCATCAAGATTAAGAATAACACTGATATCTGTTTCCTTTGTTGTTCTTCTTACAGTTGCTTTTCGTTCCATACCCAAACCTCCCTATTCAAATCTAACTTTAATGGAGTTGGCATGAGCAGTCAACCCTTCTTTTTCTGCAAAAAGCTCTATATCCCTATGTACCTTTGAAAGGGCATCCTGAGAGTAGGAAATAATACTGGTTTTCTTCAAAAAGTCGTCTACATTTAAGGGGGAGAAAAATCTTGCAGTGCCATTTGTAGGCAAAATATGATTGGGACCTGCAAAGTAATCACCCAACGGCTCAGAGGAATATTCTCCAAGGAAGATAGC
>CAMBLS010000172.1 GCA_945868485.1 uncultured Lachnospiraceae bacterium
TATTTATAATCTGATAAGCATTGAGCATCGCCTTCTGCTTGCTGTTTAAATAGTATCTTTCTAAAAATGTGCTGTTGATAAACCAACAAAGTAAAATACTTCCTGCCATCAAAAGGCAAAATACCATTGCAAACTGTTTTCTAATTGAATATTTCATAAGATGAAGCACCTCTTTTCAATACACACATCTTATCATAATATAAAAAGAATTTCACTTAAGAAATTAAGGCAAGCTCCTTTTTCCGGATATTTTCCACTCTATAAAACCATAGCCATCTAAGATTAGTAAAAATTTAAGCAAACGTTCATAAAGCGGATACGCCTTCTCTTCAAACTTTTCTTCTACCATTTTACTAATAGCAGCAATACTATTTCTCCCATCCAACAGCAGCCAAATAAAGCTTCCCATTTCATCCAGATGAATATAGCTGATTCTTGGTCTTTTTAGAGTCTTCTGCGCAATCCTGTTAAAAAATCCCCTGTTTTCTATTTCAAGCGTTACCTTCTGATTCTCTTCATAATACCAATGAATCGCATCTACTCTTACCGGGACTCTTTCAAGGAAGTTTTCTGATTTAAGTTGTCTCTTTTTCATTTATTTTAATTTTGCTTTCTGAAAATGGTGAATTTCAACAGACAAAAAATGATCAGAGCAAGCACCACAAGGCTCCCTGCATCTGCAAGTGATGACGATAAATTCAAAATTTCGGAAACATCAATAACGAAGTCTAATTTTGCTACCGCAAGCATCGCAAGCACAATACCAGCCAGTCCTTCTCCCGCAATCATTCCAGAGCAGAATAAAATGCCATTACTGACCATTTCCTTCTTTTCATTTTCTTTTCTTTTCGTTTTATCACATATAAGACGTACTAATCCACCAATCATAATGCATGCATTCAACTGTATAGGTAAGTAAACACCTATTGCAAATGGAAGTACCGGAATCCCTAAAATTTCTACAGCAATTGCCGTAACCGCCCCAATAGACACAAGCGTCCACGGAAGATTTCCTTCCATTACCCCTTCTATAATCATTTTCATCAGGGTTGCCTGAGGTGCTCCCAGTTCTGTCGAGCCAAATCCCCATGCCATATCAAGAAGATACAAAGTTCCACCAATCGCAAGGGCAGATGCTGTCACCCCAATCACTTCACCTATCTGCTGTTTCTTGGGAGTTGATCCCAGAATATAACCTGTTTTTAAATCCTGAGAAGCATCACCAGCAATTGCTGCCACAATGCAAATAATCGAGCCAATCGCAATTGCTCCCTGCATCCCATGGATGCCTCCATCTCCAGTAACCTTTAAAATTAAAGTTGCAATCAAAAGTGTGGCAATTGCCATACCAGAAACCGGATTATTGCTACTACCTACCAGTCCTACCATCCTGGAAGACACAGTCGCAAAGAAAAAACCAAATACAACAACTATCACAGCTCCAGAGAAGGTTACCGGAACTGCAGGAACCAGCCATACAAACAGCGTGGATATAATAATGCAACCAAAAACCACCTTCATGCTTAAATCAAGAGAAGTACGAACCTCGCCACCTGCCTCAGATTGTTTCATACTTTTTAACGCATCTCTAAAGGTGCCTATGATCAGGGGAAGTGACTTAATCAGACTGATTATTCCACCTGCTGCTAATGCACCTGCTCCAATGTAACGAATGTAAAAGCTCCAGATTACAGAAGCCCCACCCGTTGCAAACATTTCCCCAATGGTCTGTGTTCCCGGATATAATATTAATCCCTCACCAAACAATACAATCATCGGAATCATAACCATCCAGCTAAGTAAACCACCCGAAAACATATAAGAAGAAATTTTCGGTCCACAGATATATCCCACACTGATGACAGCCGGATAAATCTGCGTCCCAATTTCCCCAGCATATCCTTTAAAATGTAAGGATATTTCTCCCGGAACGGCTTTTAACCCATCAATGATAAACTTGAATAATGCAGCAAACCCCATACCTGCAAACACTGTAGATGCATTTGCCCCATTTTCTTCACCTGCCAAAAGTACCTCTGCACATGCTGTTCCTTCCGGATAGGGTAAAATGCCATGTTCTCTCACAATCAATGCATTTCTGAGAGGAACCATAAAAAAAACTCCAAGCAATCCTCCCAGTAATGCAATCAATGTAATTTCCACGATACCCGGTTTGTCCATTTTTCCTTCCGCTGCCCACAAAAACAATGCAGGCAACGTAAAAATTGCACCTGCCGCAAGTGATTCTCCTGCAGAGCCTACAGTCTGAACCATATTACTCTCCAAAATGGAATTTCTTCGCATGATTATGCGAATAACTCCCATGGAAATTACTGCTGCAGGGATTGATGCAGACACTGTCATTCCTACACGTAAGCCTAAATATGCATTTGTGGCTCCAAATACCACTGCCAGAATGATTCCTGTCAGAATAGAGACAACTGTCATTTCAGGAGTAATCTTATCTGCCGGAACATAGGGTCTGAATTCCTTATTCTCGTTCATATTTCCATCTCCTTCGCTTATGTTCACACTTATATTTCACATAAAAGAGGAGAAAAATACATAATAGCAAAGAACTTTAACAACTTCCTGTCAATCTTTCCCTTTTCCGCATCTCACTCATAGTGGTAAATGCCTATTACTATCCATAGAAAATTACCATCTTACGTCATTTTCTGCACATAACAAAAACCTTCCCTGCACTTTGTCCCGTGCGGGAAGATCCCTGATTTTTATATCAACATTCAAACTTATACCCCATGCCCCAGATCGTTTTGATCAGGTCGCCCTTTTCCCCCATCTTACTGCGAAGCTTCTTTACATGGGTATCTATGGTTCTTGCATCTCCAAAATAATCATAGTTCCATACATTATTCAATATCTTTTCACGTGACAATGCAATCCCTTTGTTTTCCAAAAAATAGGATAAGAGTTCAAACTCTTTATAGCTTAAATCTATAGGCTCTCCATCAATGGTTACACGATGAGCCGCCTTGTCAATTATGATTCCGCCTGCCTCCAGACTTTCATTATCACCAATTTGGTTGGTTCTGCGCAGGATTGCTTCAACTCTTGCAACCAGAATTTTAGGGCTGAAGGGCTTGGATATATATTCATCCACACCAAGCTGAAATCCCTGCAGCTCATCTCTCTCATCAGATTTAGCAGTCAGCATGATAATTGGTACCTTTGAATACTGTCTGATTTCACGGCACACCTGCCAACCATCCATTTTAGGCATCATCACATCCAAAATAATCAGTGAGATATCCTTTTCTTCAAAGAAAATATCAAGAGCTGCACTGCCATCTTCAGCCTCCAGCACTTCATAATTACTTTTAACCAAGAAATCTTTTACAAGCTTTCGCATCCTGGATTCGTCATCTACAACAAGAATCTTCAATTTATCCATTCCTTTGCCCTCCTGATCTAATATCACAGGTTCAATGCTAATTAATCCCCAACTCTGCTTCTTTTTGTCTGATTTGTTCTTCCCTCTCCGTCAATTCCTGTTCCCATGCAGCATATTCATTAATAATTGCTTTCCTGTAGTTCAGAATATTGGGGTTATCACTCTTTAAGGTAATTCCAAACATAGCAAGCACCAGAATCCCCAAAATAATGTTAACCAGCAATGAGATTCTAAATTTATCATTACTTTTATCACGTTTTCTGGTGGGCACAATTCTTTGTTTTACTCTAACCTCTTCATCAGCGTCATGTTTATAGGTAATATACATGGGAATGGGTCTTATTTGTTCCTCCTCCACGCCCAATGCATGAAGTTCCTCCTGAAGCTGCTTTAAATATGCCCAACCAACTGGTGTTACAAAAATCTTTTCATCCAGAATCTTATCATATACTGCAAGAATGTTTTGAGCGTTTTTCCCTTCCAGCCTTGACTCAAAATAAGCTGCCTTTTTCTGCTCCATTTGTGCCTGCTGGGCATCCTCCAAAGAGCCAAAACGATATCCTTCTACATAATAGTCAGTCTTATCTGTCACAGCTTTACCCCTTCCATCACACTTATCATTAGTTTCCACATTCCACACTAATTTCATTAAAGATTTTCATAATTTCTTCTGTGCGCACACACTTCTTTTCTTCACCAGACTTATCTAAAATAGCCTTACCTTCATGCATCATAATAAGTCGTTCTCCATATTCTACTGCATATCTCAGGTTATGGGTCACCATAATGGTAGTCACTTTCTTTTCCCTGACAATTTTGTCTGTAAGTTCCATAATAATTTCTGCTGTTTTTGGATCAAGAGCAGCGGTATGCTCATCCAAAATCATAAATTCTATGGGTGTCATGGTAGACATCAGTAGCGCAAGAGCCTGGCGCTGTCCACCTGACAAAGAGCCAACTTTCGTGTACATTTTGTCCTCTAAGCCAAGTCCAAGGGGTCTTAACATTTCACGATATTCTTCTATACGATGTTTCTTTACGCCGCGTCCTAAACCAAATACATTTCCCTTATTATCGGCTATGGACATATTCTCCAAAATTGTCATGCTTGGACAGGTTCCCTTTGCAGGATCCTGATAAACACGCCCTATCTTTCGCTGACGTAAGAAATCCTTTTTTCTTGTGATATCCTCACCATTTACTAAGATTTGCCCTCTGTCTGCATCTATGCTGCCACAAATAATATTCAACATTGACGTTTTACCGGAGCCATTGCTTCCTACCACTGATACAAATTGCCCATCTTCTATGGTCAAATTAAAATCATCAAAGAGACAAAGCTCATTGACAGAGCCAGGGTTATAATTTTTACAGATATTTTTCAGCTCAAGCATTTTTCTTTACCCTCTTCTTTCTGTCTGTTCCGATTACAAGAATCACAAGGAACAGGACTGCTGTCACAAGCTTCAAATCACTGGATGCAGGGATTACACGGATTGCAACCGCCACACATGCCTTATAAATCAGGGAACCAATAATGACGCTGCTGGTCACCCTTAAAAACATAATCTTTTTAAATATACTGGTTCCGATAATAACACTGGCAAGACCGATAACCACCGTACCCGTACCACTGGATATGTCAAAAAACCTCTGCTGATTTGCAAAGATACATCCACTTAAACAAACAAGACCATTGGCAATGGACAGTCCGATAATCTTGATTGTTCCTTTATCCACTCCAAGTGATGTAACTATGGTTTCGTTATCCCCCACTGCACGAAGCATAAAACCTGACTGGCTGTTCATATACCAGTCCAGTATATATTTGGTCAGAATCATAATAATCAAAATAATAATTGCTGTTTTATAGGGCTCCAAGAATGCCGGAAAAATGGTATTCACAAATTGATTGTCAAAAATATTTTCCTGATTGTAAATCGGAAGGTTTGCTCTACCTGCCACACGCAGGTTTACTGTATAAAGGGCGGTCATCATAATGATGCCGGAAAGCAGATCACGAACCTTAAGCTTAACATGAATCAGTCCCGTTATCATTCCCACCAATGCTCCTGCCAAAAAAGAAACAGGCATTGTCAGATAAGGATTCACTCCCTTAGAAATTAAGATACAGGTAACTGCTGCTCCTAATGGGAAGCTGCCATCCACTGTCAAATCCGGGAAATCCA
>CAMBLS010000173.1 GCA_945868485.1 uncultured Lachnospiraceae bacterium
AGTGCTATACTAACGTTGTAACAGTAGTGGCTAATAAGATATAATCAATCTATCACAGAAAGAAGGAATTATTATGTCACAAACTTACACTACCGAATTTAAAAACAAGATTGTCAGACTTCATGAGGAAGAAGGACGCACCTACAAAAGCATCACTGCAGAATATGGCGTATCTAAAGCCAGCATCTCCAAATGGTGTAGAGAATTCAGCGAAGAATGCCAAGAGAAAGCCCTCTCAAATCCAAATGTTCCAAATGAAATGGAGCTTATGAAAGAAAACCTCCGGTTACGCAAAGAACTAGAAGAGGCAAAAAAGGAAAATCTCTTCTTAAAAAAAGCGGCGGCATTCTTTGCGAAGGAAATCGATTAGAGGCTTATCGATTTATCAAACAACATCATAATGAATTTGGCTTGCGTTGGCTCCTGCGGCGCTTTGATATCTGTCCAAATGCTTATTACAACTACCGAAAACACCGGAAGGCAGATTACTATGCCCAGCGTGAGAAGACTTTGTCAAAAATCACAGAAATTTATCACAAACACCATGGTGTAGATGGATATCGTAGCATGCGGGTATACTTAGAGCGTGAAGGTTTCTCATACAGCTCAACAACGGTTCACAAGTATATGAATTCAATACTTGGTTTGAAATCTATCGTTCGTCCGAAGAAGCCAGGATATGAGCAGGGGAAACCACATAAAGTATTTGAAAACAAAATACAACAAGACTTTACGGCAGATAAAATTAATCAAAAATGGTGTACAGATTTTACCTATTTGTTTCTGGAGAACCATGACGTCCGTTATAACTGCACAATTATAGATTTGCATGATCGGAGCGTTGTTGCTAGCATAACAGATCGGCATATCACAAGCGATCTTGCTATTCGTACCTTGCAGAAAGCATTGGAATCGCAGCCTGCCCTTAAGGGGGAATTAATCTTGCACTCGGATCAGGGATCACAATTTACTTCCAAAGCATTCGTAGAGTTTTGCGAATCAGTTCATGTGACACAAAGCATGAGTAAAGCAGGATATCCATATGATAATGCTCCAATGGAGAGATATTTCAACACTTTGAAAAGCGAGCTCATTTACCTATATGAATATGATACCGAGGAAGCTCTATATCAAGCTGTAGAGGAGTTCGCATATGTTGAATATAATCATGTACGACCTCATAGCTTCAATGGTTATTTAACGCCCTATCAGGCCAGAATCGCTTAACGCGATACAATATCCGATTGGATTGCTTGATTACTCTTTATCAGGAGCCTTCAGTGTATGTCAAGGACAAAGCCGCCTAAGGCGGTGCGAAGCATCCTTTACATACACTGGAGACTCCTGTATTATCCAAGCAACAATCCAATGTATTTTTTTAGCCATAAATGTTACAAAAAAGCTTGACCACAACATATACTACAGATAAAGCTGTATGCGTATAGGCAGACTTCTCCCGTAAGGATTGAGTTTTGTCTATGAGGCTTTACCAGAGCCTGCATAAGTTTTGTTTAGTGTCGAAATGTCCTTGTTACCAGCAGGGGCATTTTCTTTTTTAGAGATGTTCTGGGAATTCCACATGCTGCGGTTCCTCCTTCATCCCATTCAATGTCACAGCAACCATCTGGATTGTCTGAAGCAGTTCTTCATTTTCTTCACTGCATTTTTCCAACCGCTTCAGTTCATCTAAAATCTGCTGCATTTGATTTTTCAGAGCCTTATAGACTCTTGGATTTCCCTGCACAGTCACTTCCCAGTCCATCAACTTTCTCAGGATGTACTCCTGTTTGGTAAGCCCGGATAACGCCACCATGCGGTCAATCATTACTGCTTCTTCCTCGGATACCCTAAATCCCACTGTCCGGTTTCTCCATCGTCCTTTTGCGTCTAACATTCTCTCCATCAGATTTCATCCCCCTTCTCCATTCTCTCGACATCCAGCTTATTCGCCATTTCCGTCTGAACCGTTGGGAATAAATGTGCATACCGGTACGTGATTTTTTCCGCTTCATGTCCCACTCTGTTTCCAATGGCAAGAGCAGTAAATCCCATATGGATCAGCAGGGAAACATGGCTATGACGAAGATCGTGAATTCGTATGATCGGAACTCCTGTTTCTTTGCATCCCCTTTCCATTTCATGTTTCAGATAAGATTTGGAAAACGGGAAAATCCGCTGATCCGATGCCAGTGAATAATACATCTGAAAATAGTCCTTCATTTCTTCACAGAGAAACTCCGGCATCACAACAATCCGGTTGCTTTTCGCTGTCTTTGGCGAAGTAATAATGTCCTGTTTTTTCATCCGATGGTAAGTTTTATTGATCCGCACTGTGTGTTTCTCAAAATCAAAATCTGCCGGTGTGAGGGCAAGCAGTTCCCCTTCTCGGATTCCGGTCCAATAAAGCATCTCAAAGGCATAATAGGATCTGGGCTTATCCATCATTGCTTCGGCAAATTTCAGATACTGTTCCTTTGTCCAGAATTTCATTTCCTTTGGAACCTCTTTTCCCATACTACCCGCCTGTCTTGCCGGATTGCAGGACAGATTATAATAATTCACTGCATGATTGAAAATTGCCGTAAGCTGTGCCTGAATCGTTTTCAGATAATCCACGGAATAGGGCTTGCCCTTTTCATCCCGGTATGCCATCATCTCATTCTGCCAGGCGATCACATCCGCCACGGTAATCTCGTTGATCTTCCGTTTTCCAAAGTAAGGAAGGATTTTTGTCCGCACAATGTGGCTTTTCGTCTCAAATGTACTTTCCTTCACCCTCTGACGTTTATACTCAGAATAAATCTCATAAAAACTCTCAAACGTCATATCCAGCTTATTTCCTTTTCGGAGCATCATCTCATGTTCCCATGCAGTCGCTTCCCGTTTGGTCTTGAAGCCACGTTTCTGCGTCTGCTTTCTTTCCCCGGTAAAATCGGTGTACCGGAACACCACTCTCCATGTACCTTTGTCTTTTTCCTGATATACAGCCATCTTAAGTACCTCCTATTTTTCTTCATAAAACAACTTTTTCTTGAAATAATTGGCATCCACACGCCCCGGGACTGTGATCAGTCCCATTCCGCTGAGTTCTTTATTCAGCTGGCGGATAATCTGGTATGCCTTTGACTGCTTGACCTGTAAAATATCCATTACTTCTTCTGCAGTCAGAAATCCATTCTTTAATTCAGACATTCCATTCACCTCCTTCCGCAACATCTTCGAGGAAAAC
Source organism: uncultured Lachnospiraceae bacterium (assembly GCA_945868485.1). Lineage (GTDB taxonomy): Bacteria > Bacillota > Clostridia > Lachnospirales > Lachnospiraceae > Suilimivivens. Next base: position 3,230 of record CAMBLS010000173.1, read on the forward strand.
CCCCTCTACTTATCCAAACTTTCAAGGCACCTTATACAACCTCATTTTCAAATTTTCTTTAACTTAACGTTATTCAGTTAAGTTTTGATTGTATTATATTAACTATTTTCCGTTAAGTCAAGTGGTTCAAACGTCGGCAATTAAATTTTTTTGTTTAAGTTTTTCTTGCGTCTTATTTTTCCATATGCTATACTGATTTAAACAAATATCGTTAACCACCAGTTCCTATTCATTTACACAACGGCAGGAACTTACATTCAAAATTGAATAAAAGATTTCAGGAAAAGGAGAAATCCCTATGGCATTTGGAAAACGTATTAAATATTTCAGAAACAGAAAAGGTATGAAGCAGAAGGAGCTTGGCGAACTTCTTGGATTCCTTGGAAAGACTTCGGATGTCCGTGTGGCACAATACGAGACAGAAGCCAGAACCCCAAAAGCTGATCTGGTCAAAGAAATGGCTCAGATCTTCAATGTCAGCCCCAGAGCAATCAATGTTCCGAACATTGACTCCTATCTTGGTCTCATGCACACCCTCTTTGCACTGGAAGATATGTATGGCATCAAAATCGGAGAAATCAACGGAGAACTCTGTCTCCGGCTTGACCGGGATCACAAAGAATATCAGCACCTGTTCACACCTTTTCATGCATGGCAGCAAATGGCTGCAAAATTGGAAGCCGGAGAAATCATCCAGGAAGAATACGATAACTGGCGATATAACTATCCGGAACTGGATACCTCTGAGATTCGGGCAAAGGTTCCGTCTCAGGAACTCTCTGACGAACTCATCAAGGCACTGAAAAAAGAGAATCAATAAAGAAATGCAAAAAGAAAAAACCTTACTGACTGCTCTTTCCAATTTTGGAAACAGTTCATCAGTAAGGTTTTTATGTTATAGAAATAATATTTTATTCAACGGATATTGCAGGAATGTTGCCAATCCGTTGCCAAAAAATAACGGAATTTGCTTGGAATCCGCATAAACACTTGGTCTATTTTTGCAAAATCCTATTCAAACTCCTTTGCGGACTGCGTTTCATGACACGCAAAGGCTGTTATTAGAGGTTTATATTTCGAACGTGCGTTCTGTTTTTGTGTTTTTCGCACCGCTTATGAAGAAATAAACTCCAAAATAACTCCATTTTACTCTTTATTATTTTGTTGTTCTTCTCTTGCGTAAAGAATGTCCAACGCCTGGAATATTACATTACTCATAGTCTGATAATGTCTCTCTGCATAAGATACTAGCTTTTCTTTTTGCTCTGGTGACATCCTAATTCTCAGACTAGAATCTTTGCCGTCTAATGATGGTTTTCTAGGCATCTTTCTCTCCTCCTTACATTTCATAGTTTAACACGAATTGATACAAGTGTCAATCTCGTTTTGTTAATATCACCCATTTCCCTTTTTGGCTACTTCCCTGCCTCTTCAGATAATTCTTTTCCTTCAATTTGGTTATATAATACTTCACACTAGCAAGATTCCAATCTAACGCATTAGCCATTTCTTTCTGCGTGATTGAAGGTTGCATACGTACAAGATTCAGAATTTCTATTTCTTTCTCACTCAGTACATTTTCATCTTCCACTTGGTCTAATCTCTCTAAATCTTGGTTAGCTTGGTTAGTAGCTTGGTTAGCTTGGTCAGTTATTGGATTGACTCGGAACAACTCTACCCGAAACATATTATCAAATTCCTGAAATCTCGGCTTTGGAAGTCCATACTCTTCTGCAGCATTAAGGATTCTTTTTATTCCGCTTCCCCATGCCTCTACAAGTCCCATCTGACTGAATATATTGGCAATGCCTTTATTCCTGATCTTCGAATGACCATTCATGACTTCCTCATAAGTTAATCCGTTATATAATCCACCCGGAGATGTCACCTCCAATCTGTCATCATAAACTGCGACCTGAATACAGGATTCATCTAATAGGTTACGGTGACAATGGGCATTAATAATCATTTCCCTGATTGCTTCCGGTGGTAACTCATATTTCTCTTTTCGCACCAATCCGTCAATTGTTGCTCCAAGCCGAATATTTCTCAATACAAAATCTACTGCTTCTTCGATTTGTGTATAGATTGGTCCTGTAAATTCTCTCTTATCCAGAAACATTGCACGATCTGTTCCCTTGAATACCGCACATTGTGTTTTGGAGAATGAAAAATAATCCGATGTCAGCAACGCATAGGCATTCGTTGCCAGAAGCTGTCCCTCGCTCTGCTTCAAAATTTTCCAGTTTATCAGCTGCTCTTTCTTTACAGAATGTTCTGACATTCCTGCTTTCT
>CAMBLS010000174.1 GCA_945868485.1 uncultured Lachnospiraceae bacterium
TGCGCTGAACAGGCGCTTCCCGCTGACACATAAATATTTTTATCCTCCAGGGCATGCAAAAGCACCTCACTGCGCACGCCTCTTACAGAAACACTAACCACATGAGGCGCTCCGGTCTCATCCGCATGTCCGTTTATAATTACATCATCAATCTTTTTAAGTCCTTCCACAAAGACCTTCTTAATCTGGTACAGCTTTTCAACTTCCTGATCCAGATTTGCGTAAGTCATCTCTACAGCCTTTGCAAGACCTGCTACTCCGGGAACATTTTCGGTGCCGGAACGGATACCGTTTTGCTGACCCCCGCCAAACAGAATAGGTTTAATCTTTACTTTTTCATCTACATATAGAAAACCCACTCCCTTAGGTCCATGAATTTTATGACCGCTGACAGACAAAAGATCTATTTTCATTTTCTTAGGATAAATTCTGAACTTCCCATAACCCTGTACCGCATCTACATGAAACAGAATTTTGGAATTCATTCTTTTAATCAGTGCACCTGCTTCCTCAATAGGCTGCAGGGAACCTACTTCATTATTCGTGTGCATAATGGAAACCAGAATGGTTTCTCCTGTAATGGCACGTTCTAAATCTTCCAGACGGATACAGCCTTTTTCATCTACTGGAAGGTAAGTCACACGAAACCCATCCTCCTCCAAATGCTTCATGGTTTGAAGGATTGCCGGATGCTCTATCTGTGTGGTAATCAAATGTCTCCCGCTCCGGCAGTTTGCATAAGCACAGCCTGTAAGTGCAAGATTATCTGATTCTGTCCCTCCTGAAGTAAAAAAGATTTCCTTTTCATTTACCTTTAAGTTTCTGGCTATTACATCCTTTGCATAACGAATATATTTCTCTGCCTGAACGCCCTTTCTATGGAGACTTGAGGGATTTCCGTAGTCTTCACACATAATCTGGGTCATCAGGGCAGCTACCTCGTCAAAACATCTGGTGGTTGCCGAATTATCTAAATATACCTCCATAATATCACTGGCCTTTCTGAACAGAGTATTCCTCTTCTATCTTAATATTACTATATGACTACCGTTCTAAATGGTACATTAATATTGAAAGAACTGTCATCCCTGCAGTCTCTGTCCGAAGAATGCGACGTCCTAAAGTAATAGGGCTAATTCCATTATCGGAAGCCATCTCAATTTCTTCCTTGTCAAATCCTCCCTCTGGTCCGATAAAAATAGCAATATCCTCCCCCGGCTTTAAGCCTTCTATCAGCTTTCTGGTCTGATCCATGCCCTCTGAAAGCTCGTATGGTATCATCTTTATCTTCGCACACCCACTATACTCTATGGCTTCCCTGAAGTTCATCACATCCTGCACTTTAGGGATAATCCCCCGCTTACTTTGCTTAGCAGCTGCTTCCGCAATGCCCTGCCATCTTGAGACCTTACTTTTTGCCTTCTTCTCATCCAGCTTTACAACTGCACGCCTGGTAGACACCGGTATGATTTCATATACCCCCAGCTCCACCGCTTTCTGGATAATCAGCTCCATCTTATCTGCCTTTGGAAGCCCCTGAAAAAGATAAATTCTGGAAGGCAGTTCCATTCCATCTTCCTTAATAAAGCGAAGTTCACAAATAATTTCTTCGTCGTAAAGTTCTACTATACCGCAACGATATTCCTTTCCGTCTTTTCCGTTGCTGACAGAAATTTCCTCCCCCGGCTTCATCCGCAGTACATTTTTGATATGATTTACATCTTTTCCCGTTATAACAATCCGGTCTTTCTGTATCTGTTCGGGTTCCACAAAAAACTGATACATCTGTTTCCTCATTTCCAAGTTCAGTGTAATTTTAATTCTTCCGTGCAGTCACACTGACCCACTCTCCCTGATAGGTCACTTCCAGTACTTCCATTCCTGCTTCCTTTACCGCTTGAACCACCGTTTCTTCTTTATCATCAATAATCCCTGAAGTGATATAAATACCACCCTTTTTCAGCTGGTGCAGAATAACTGGAGTCAGCGGAACAAGCACATCTGCCAGAATATTTGCAACTACAATATCGTAGCACTCATAGCCAACCTTGTCCTGCACTTCCTTATCTGTAATGATATTGCCAATCATCATGGTGAAGTCTTCCGACGAAATACCATTCGCCTCCATGTTTTCCCTGACAGCATCTACTGCACAAGGATCAAGGTCTGTCCCCACTGCTTTCCTTGCACCAAACATCAGAGAAAGAATTGCCAGAATTCCGCTTCCTGTCCCCACATCAAGAAGTACCGTATCCGGTGTAATAAATTTTCGAAGCTGCCGAATACAAAGCTGGGTAGTATCATGCATTCCGGTACCAAAAGCTGTCCCCGGGTCAATGTGCAGAATCATCTTACCCTTGTCCTCCTCCTGCACATTTTCCCATGAGGGAATTACCAGTACATCATCAATGGTAAACTGATGAAAATATTGCTTCCAGTTATTAATCCAGTCAATATCTTCTGTTTCTTCCACCGTAACCGAGCCTTCCCCGATGTCCATAAAGTTTCTTAATTCTTCAAGCTCCGACTTCACGCTCTCTAAAATAGCTTCCTTTGTGGTATCCTCACCGTTTATGACAAGACCTTCTTCTTTTTCCTCTACAAAAAAGCTAAGATAAGCAATCCCATCATCCTCCGGTCCATCAGGAAGAATATCCACAAACATCTGCTCCTTTTCCCATGCAGTCAAAGGAACCTTATCTTCTATCTGTGCACCCTCAAGTCCAATGTCGTATAAGGTACTGATAATGATATCTTCCGCATCAGTAATTGTTTTTATTCTGAATTTCATCCACTTCATAGAAATGACCGCACCTTTCCACTCATTTTATCATATCATTAATCGGTTGCATCTTCCGAATTTTAATATTATCATAAAAACAAAGTGACTACAAGACACCGAAACTTTTGGAAATCAAACAGGAGCAGAAATGATACAGGATATTTACCCTCACGCTTACCACAATGAATACCATGATTTACAGCCACAGGAAAATGATTTTATTTTAATATTTCATAAGAATAAGGCGCTTGTAAGATACAATGGTGAAAAGCTGCGCTATCCTACTTTTAATGAATTGAAAGGCTTTGAATGCGCTTACCACTATTTGTTTTCCATTGATGAATACAAATATTTTCTGGCATATCCTTCTGAGCAATTATTAAAAAATACAGATCAGGGAACACCTTCTATTTTGCTTTCAGGATATCGCTATGAAGATGTCCGTATCTTTCGATCAGCTCCTTCCAAACACAATGCTTTTGCGGGTATTACTGCACACCATCTGTTTAGCTGGTATCAGAGCAATCAATTCTGCGGATGCTGCGGGCAAAGAATGGTTCCCGATCATAACGAGAGAATGCTCTATTGTCCTTCCTGCCATAATATGGTTTATCCGAAAATCTCTCCCGCCGTCATCGTAGGAGTTCTTAACGGTAATAAAATTTTAATGAGCAAGTATGCCGGACGCCCTTACACCAACTATGCTCTGATTGCCGGGTTTACAGAAATCGGGGAGTGTGCCGAGCAGACTGTGGCAAGGGAAGTAATGGAAGAAGTAGGGATTAAGGTCAAAAATATCCGCTATTACAAAAGCCAGCCCTGGGCTTTTTCGGGAAGTCTTTTAATGGGCTTCTTTTGCGATCTGGATGGTTCAGATAAAATCACTTTGGATACCAGCGAACTGGCAGAGGCCGGCTGGTTTTCCAGAGAAGAAATTCCTCTGGAAGATGACCATATCAGCCTTACACGAGAAATGATCATGCAGTTTAAAAGGGGAAATGTTTAGTCCATTTCCCCTTTCCAATATGTTTAAATTTTCTATGCTCATACCTAAGCTAAAATCTCATTAATACGTTTCAACTCTTCCTCTGAAAAGTGAGTATTCTCAAGTGCTTTGATGTTTTCCAAAATCTGTGCCGGGCGACTTGCTCCAATCAACACAGAGGTTACCTTACCGTCTCGCAGAACCCATGACAATGCCATCTGTGTCAGTGACTGACCTCTTTCACTGGCAATCTCATTCAGTGCACGCACTTTACCAAGCTTTTCTTCTGTAAGATCATGGGCATGCAGATAAGGACTCTTTCCCGAACCGATTCTGGAGTCCTCCGGGATACCATTTAAGTATTTTCCTGTAAGCAGCCCCTGTGCAAGTGGACTGAATGCAATACATCCAATGCCATTTTCATAAAGGAAATCCTTAAGTCCATCTTCCTCTATCCATCGATCCAGCATGGAATAACGTGGCTGATGAATAATAAAAGGAGTTTTTTGCTCTTTCAGTATCCGATAAGCCTTTTCTGCCTGCTCTTTTTTATAGTTGGAAATACCCACATAGAGTGCTTTTCCAGACCTGACAATCTGATCAAGTGCCTGCATGGTTTCCTCCAGGGGTGTTTCCGGATCAGGGCGATGATGATAAAATATATCAACATATTCCAGCCCTAATTTTTTCAGGCTCTGATCCAGACTGGCAATCAGATACTTTTTGGAACCACCGTCGCCATACGGCCCTTTCCACATATCATAACCTGCCTTGCTGGAAATAATCATTTCATTTCGATAGGGCATTAAATCTGATTTAAGGATTCTGCCCATATTTTCTTCTGCGCTGCCATAAACCGGTCCGTAATTGTTAGCCAGATCGAAGTGGGTAATTCCGTTGTCAAATGCGGTAAACAATATCTTTTTCATATTTTCCATATCGTTTACAGAACCAAAATTATGCCACATTCCCAATGAGATTGCGGGAAGCTTAATTCCACTATTCCCGCAACGGTTGTAAATCATTTTCTCGTATCTGCTTTCACTTGCTATATACATCTTTCGTCCTCCATTTTTATATATATTTATCCATTACCTTACAATATATTACCGCTACAAGTGTGCTAATCAAAGTTGCTACAATGGCAGGCGCAATAATCACGGCAGGATTTACGCTCCCATACTGCTGCCTGTAAGCAATCATGTTGACCGGTATCAATTGCAGCGATGATATGTTCAAAATCAGAAAAGTACACATTTCCTTGCTCGCAGACCGTTCTCTCTTACACAGACTTTGCCCATTCTTTCCTTTTTCAAAATAATATTCCTGATTGCCTCTCTCTTCCTCCAAACGGGCAAGCTCTTCCATTGCCTTCAATCCGGCAGGCGTACATGCCCAGCCCAGCCCCAGAATATTTGCAATAATATTGACAGAAATATAATCTCTCGCCTTATGATTTTTAGGAAGCTTTGGAAACATGAATGTAATAAAGGGAGAAAGCATATTGGTAAGCTTCAGTATGAGTCCTGATTTCTCTGCAATCTCCATCAATCCAACCCAAAGCGCCATGACACCCGCCGTCGCAATACAGAGCGAAACTGCCTCTCCTGCACTGTCTAATGCTGCTTCTGTAACCTCCTTCATATTTCCATTAATTGCACCAAAAATAATTCCAAGAACAATCATAGCTGCCCATATATAATTTAACATGGCAACTCCTTTACCCTTTTTCTTT
>CAMBLS010000175.1 GCA_945868485.1 uncultured Lachnospiraceae bacterium
GCACAGGCAGTAGCAAGAAGCGAAACCAGCTTCGCAGTTTCCCATCAGTCTCAGATTCTTGAAACCTATCAGCAGGGCGGTGTTACCATTGTCTGCGCATTTGATGGAGAAGACATTACAGATGGAGAATTTGCAGGAGTAGAAGGAGTAGGAAAGTATGATTATCCTTACTTCCGCAATTGCTGTTTCGTACTTGCCCGCTCGGGAACCGACGCAGAGAAGGTGAAAGAGTTGAAGCTCCTGTATGATAGCATTCTTTCAGATAAAGAGGTGGTTGACTGGTTAAACAATATTATGATGCTTGAAGTGGATACAATGAGCGAAGAAGATGTCCAGGCACATATCCAGAATGTCCAGGATATTGTAAATGAGTATTATGATATTGTGGTTAAGTAATGGTACCTTTCCTGGGATGGTAAAGTATATGAAGAAAGGAGTTTTGAAATATGAACGAAAAGCAGAACCTGATGGATAAATTGGATGCAAGACGGGATACCATTGCTGAAAAGCTTGCCAGCAGGGAAATTCAGCTTCCCACTGATTTGATTTCAGGTGTCTTTTTTCTCCTGCTAGGAGTCGTGGGCGCAGCAATTATACCGTATCAGGTGGCAGTATCAGAAACAGATGTAATTAACGGGCGGGCGTTTCCAACCCTTCTGATGGTTGTTATGATTATATGCAGTGTAGTGGTTTTGATACAGGAGTTATATAGAGTTTTTGTCAAAAAGCTTCCGATGACCATGAAGCCTGTTAATTTACTGGTAGAGGTAAAAGCGCTGGTCATTTTGGCAATTTTGATTTTGACGTACCTTATTTGTCGTATCACGAATCTGTTTGTTGTTGGAGCGTGCTTCTGTTGTTTAGGCTTTTTGATCTACTTCAGATGCCGCAAGCCAAGTTATTATGTGGTTACACTTATGACTGCAGTTTTGATATGGGTTGCATTCCGTTTCGGACTGAATGTAGGATTCTAAGAAAGGGGGAGTTGGAAGATGTTAGAATATATCGTTCCGGCTTTGGAACATCTGTTTAATCTGGAAAATTTTATTTGGATTAATCTGGGGGTATTTATTGGTTCAATCTTTGCGGCAATTCCAGGACTTACAGTAATCCTGTGTATTATCCTGTTCCTGCCGTTTACATACAAAATGACTGCAATTCCGGGGATGATGTTTTTACTTGGTATCTATTGTGCCGGTGGCTATGGAGGCAGCGTGTCTGCCATCTTAATTAACACTCCCGGTACACCTCACGCAGCGGCAACCATGCTTGATGGGCATCCCCTTTCCCAGCAGGGACGCACTAAGGCAGCACTAAAAATTGCATTATATGCCTCTACCTTTGGCGGTATTTTTTCCGCATTGATGCTCCTATTTCTGGGTCCTCAGGTGGCACAGGTAGCAGCTCAGCTTGGCACTGCAGAATACTTTATGGTTTGTCTGTTTGGGCTTACAATTATTGCGGGGATTTCAGGAAAGAGCATGATTAAGGGTGTGATTGCAGCCTGTATTGGTCTGTTGATTTCCTGTATAGGTTCAGATCCGATGACCAGCTATGACCGATTTACCTTCGGTATATCACGTCTATATCTTGGGCTGGATCTGGCAATCTGCCTGATTGGGTTGTTTGCACTTGTAGAAATTCTGGCAAAAGCGGAGAAGAAGCCGGAGCAGCTTATTCTGGATACAAAGAGAATGAATGATAACGGAGTCATTACAAAGGAAGAATATAAGAGAATGATGCGACCTGCAATTGTCTCTTCCATTATTGGCGTTCTGGTAGGAATTATTCCCGGAACAGGGGCTTCTGAGGCATCCTGGTTCAGTTACGACAGGGCCAGAGCAATGTCCAAACATAAGGAAGAATTTGGACACGGTTCTGTGGAGGGGATTGCAGCAGCAGAATCAGCGAACAATGCGGTTACCGGTGCAACTTTAATTCCTTTGCTTACCATGGGGATTCCCGGAGACGGTACGGTGGCAATTATGCTGTCTGCGCTGATGATCAATGGGTTGAATCCAGGATTAAGCCTTTTTACGACACAGGGAGACATCATGTATGCAATCATGATCGGTCTGATATTTGTAAACCTGTTCATGCTGCTTCAGGGGAAATGCCTGACCCGTCTATTTGCAAAGGTGGTATCAGTTCCTCAGGAAATTCTGACACCAATTATTGTAATTTTCTGTTTTGCAGGTGCATATTCAGTCAATAAGAACTATTTTGACGTAGGTGTTGCGTTAGTTTTTGCAGTCATTGCGTGGCTGCTCAGAAAGCTGGATATGCCTCCGGTACCAATTCTTTTGGGAATGGTTCTGGGGAATATGACAGAGACAAATTTCCGCAGGGCGTTATTGATTTCCAATGGCAGCCCAACTGTCTTTGTAAGCAGTATTTATTGTATCATTTTTGTGGTGCTGATTGTTCTGGCAGTCACTACGCTTGTAAGAAGCAGACTGAAAGAAGCAAAGGCGCAGGCATAATCAATTATAAGGAGCATTCGTATGGCATATAACATTATTTTTTATTTCACAGATCAACAAAGGGCAGACACCTGTGGCTGTTATGGGCAGCCACTGAATATCACACCGAACCTAGACCGTCTTGCGGCAGAAGGGGTAAAATTTGATTATGCATTTTCACCTCAACCGGTTTGCGGTCCTTGCAGGGCTCTTTTCCAGACCGGAAAATATCCTACAGATACAGGGTGTTTTAGAAATAATATCATGCTGCCGAGAGAAATCAAAACGCTTGCAAACTACATAGAAGAAGCAGGATATGAAACTGCATATATCGGGAAGTGGCATCTTGCCAGTGATGGAGAGCTTGAAAAGCCTCCCACAATTGATCATACAATCACAGCGATTCCCCGTGAATTAAGAGGAGGATATACCGGATTCTGGCGTGCAGCGGATGTACTTGAGTTCACCTCACATGGATATGACGGGTATGTGTTTGATGAGAATGACAACAGGATTGATTTCAAGGGATACCGGGCAGATTGTATTACGGATTTGGCACTTGATTTCTTTGACCAGAGAGATACAGATAAACCATTTTTCATGACAATCTCCCATATTGAACCACATCATCAGAATGACAGAAAGCATTATGAGGGACCGGAAGGCTCCAAGGAGAAATACAGTAACTTTGTACTTCCAGAGGATCTGAAAGCATTACAGGGAGATGCTGCAGCTGAATACCCTGATTATCTCGGCGCCTGTGCAAGTCTTGATGAGAATCTTGGAAAGCTTGTGAACAGATTAAAAGAAAAAGGACTGTATGAGAATACGATTATTATTTTTTCATCAGATCATGGTTCTCATTTCCGTACCAGAAATCTGGATAGCCATTTAAATGGTTATGATGACTATAAACGTTCCTGTCATGATGCCTGCCTTAGAGTACCGCTTGTAATTGCAGGAGGTCCCTATCAGGGTGGAATTACGGTAGAGGAGCTGGTAAGCACGGAAAGCCTTCCCAAGTCTATTCTTGCAATGGCGGGAGTTGATGTGGGCGATGCCATGATCGGCGAAAATCTCCTTGATGTGGTAGAGAAAAAGGACAGCAACCGACCTAATCAGATCTTTGCCCAGATTTCGGAGAGCCGCCTGGGAAGATGTATTCGCACAGCGCAGTATACTTATTCCGTATACGCCCCCGGCATCAATGGTGGTGAAGTGGCATCAGCGGATTTGTATGCAGATGATTTTCTCTATGATATGGAAAAGGATCCTTATCAGCTTCATAATGTGGTGAACGACCCCGATTATGCTGAGGTGAAAGCTGACATGAGAAAGCGGTTGCTTGATTGGATTGAAAAAACAGAAGGAAAGAGGCCGGTTATTACGGATTAGAGGATAGCAGGATGGGAGTTTCGAATAAAAAAACAGAACAGGTATATCTTTGGATGCGGTCATATATTGACGAGAACAAGTTTGCTAATAATTCTAAGCTCCCATCCGAGAATGTATTAAGCCGTCGGCTATCGGTAAGTCGGGAGACGGTAAGAACTGCCTTTGACCGTCTGGCGAAGGAAGATTTAATCAGGAAGGTAAAAGGCAGTGGAACTTATATTAACAAGGAAGTGGCGCTCACCCGGGAATTAGGTGGAAGCGGTGGCACAATTAAGGTGGGGCTGGTGCTCCAAGGTCAGGATACTAAGGCAAATGCCGTACTGATAAAGGGAATTAGAAGTGTGCTTCTGGCCGATCAGGTTGATCTGCGCATCTTTTTGACAGATAATAAATTTGCAAACGAAAGGCGATGCCTTCAAACAGTAGTGCATCAGGATTTTCAGGGATTTATCGTAGACGGCGTTAAAGCCAGTATGATGAATCCCAATTTGGATTGTTATCAGCAAATTTACCAGAAAAAAATCCCGGTAATATTTTATCACAACTATTATCAGCATTTGAATTATCCTCGTGTAATTGTCAATGACAGACAGTGTGCAGGGCGACTGATCAAGCTGCTGATTGAGGCAGGGCACAGACAGATAGCCGGGATTTTTGTTTATGACAACTATCAGAGTATCGAGAAATTTCAGGGGATGGTAGCTGCAATGAAACGTTATGGAGTAGAGTTTCAGGATGATTACATCAAGTGGTGTATTTCCAATGAAGCCCATGATGATCGTTATGCCCACACCATAGAAAAATTTCTGAGAAGCCTTACGCGTTGTACAGCAATTGTATGCTGCAATGATATGATTTACCGTCTGGTGCGAAAGGTGCTGGCATTCCATGGAAAGAGGGTGCCCGAGGACTACTCCGTAGTGTGCTTTGACTATTCAGGGAATGACTGGGAGCAGGAGGGAATCACCTGCTCCATCAGTCAGGGGTATGAGGTTGGACAACAGGTGGCATCCCGACTACTAAAAATGATTGAGAGCAGGCAGTGCGAGGATAAGAAGTATTCCTGTGTCATGTCTCCTAAAATCTATGTAGGGAGTTCCATAAAGCAAATAAATAAGAAGTAAAATTGAATTGATGCTTGTATCATTCGGCTGGTTTATAATACAATGTGTGTGGACACATGAAAGGACGAATGATATATGGAGCTTCTGTTAAAGATGAACCTCAAAAATGCAGTGGAAAGGGTATTGCATGTAAAGGGCAACTATTCAGGAGGCATATTGGAAATGACGCTGGTAGTTGACTGTGGATTGCCGCAAGAGTATGTTTGCCGGATGGCAGCAGATATTGCAGCTACCCTGCGCTCCCATAGTGAAGTTTTTCGGAATGTGAGGCTGAATCTGCTTTTTTGGTGGAGTGATGAGAGATTGGAAAATCAGGTGATTCCCATTTCTTTCCTGCAGTTGGGTAAGTGTTTTGAAAACTATATCCCCAAGAGGCAGGAGAAGACACTGGATGTACTTTCTGACAGGCTAAAGCTTCTCCATGCGAGATCAAAATTGATTCTGGTTCTTGCAGATGAAAAAATGAAAATTTTGGATAGAGAAGTTGTCAAG
>CAMBLS010000176.1 GCA_945868485.1 uncultured Lachnospiraceae bacterium
AAATACGGTGGTTACGATATATAATGGTGAAAATGAAGTGTCAAAGACCCGATTATCCTATGCACTGTTCCCTCAGGTAGCAACTGAATTCTTCAAATATCGTCAGGCACAGCAGGAAAAGGTTGATATGACACAGGCAGATACCAAGAATGCAGCATATCCTGTATAATGTGTCTTTAAAATCAAGTAATGAAGAACCCCCTTGCTTTACGCAGGGGGGTCTTTTATGCTATAATAATCGCAAATGAGTTTTGGTAACTGGGAGTATAAATGGGGAGAATTGAGCATGGAGAACAAACGGTTTGCGCTGCTGATAGATGCAGACAATATTTCAGCGAAATATATCGGAGATATTCTGGAAGAACTTTCTACTTACGGAATTACTACTTATAAGAGAATTTATGGTGACTGGACTAGTACACAGGCAACCAAGTGGAAGGGAGAGCTTCTTGAAAATTCTGTCATTCCAGTGCAGCAGTTCAGCAACACAGTGGGAAAGAATGCAACGGATTCCACGCTGATTATTGATGCAATGGACATCCTTTACACCGGAAATGTAGATGGATTCTGTATTGTTTCCAGTGACAGTGATTTTACCAGACTTGCAAGCAGACTAAGAGAGTCCGGGATGGAAGTGATTGGAATGGGAGAGGAGAAGACCCCACGTTCCTTCCGAGTAGCATGTACTCGATTTATTAATCTGGAGAATCTGGGGAATCAGGATGAAGATACTGTAAGCAAGGACAATAAGGATAATACCATCAGCAGAGAAGTAGTATATAATGCCATTACAAACATTATCAATGAAAATGAAAATAAGGGTAAGAGTGTGGAACTTGCATCTGTGGGAAATAGACTGGTAAACATGTATCCTGACTTTGATGTGAGAAATTATGGATACAGCCTTCTGTCAAAATTTGTGGAAGATGCAGGTCTTTTCCTCTTGGAAAAGAAGCAAAATGTAGTCACCCTGTCGTTAAAAGATAATGAACAGTCCCAGGAAGAAATTAGGAATTATATTAAAGAAGTCATTCATAAGTCTGGAAGTAAGGGAATCGGTATCAGTGAATTGAGCAACCGCGTATATAACCGATTTGATAACTTTAACGTTAAGGATTTCGGATACAGCCAGTTTTCAAAATTTGTCCAAAGCATTGGAGAAATAGAGCTGTATCAGGATAAGAATAACAGAAAAAGAGCAAGAAAAAAATGTTTCTAATCAGAAACATTTTTTTCATTTAATCTATTTTGATATTTAACCTTCATAAAAGAAAGAATATCTGTCTGGTCACGATCATCCAGTAAAAGAAAGTAAAAAAGAAACTGTCGTTCACGGCGGTTAAGTGCTTTGAACTTTTTGCTATTTTCGGGAGCATTTATAAAATCAATAAAAAAGGACAAATCATCATTCATATCCAGCTCCTTCGTCTGCGGTTTTAATGCAAAATCCATATTAATATTATAGGTGACTACAAGCTCCAAAAAGTTCTCAACAGGAACTCCATAGAGCTTGGCAAGGTTATACAGAGAATTAACCGGTGGAGTAATTCTGCCGGTTTCATAATGTGAGTAAGTCTGCCTTGTAATATTTAAATGAGAAGCAACAAATTCCTGAGAATAATTGCAGGACTTCCTTAAATCTTTCAGATACTGCTCCAATGTTTTATTTGCCATATTTTCCACCTTAATTCCCATGATAATCACAGGATATGTCTCAACTACGTTCACTTACTATTTTATATTTCCAAATTGTATACCAAAAAATACTTGAAAATATATCGATAATAGCATATACTACAAAAAGAGCTATCAATAATAGCATTTTTAATGCGTATAGTAAAATGTGATAGCATTCACAAGGCGGTTATTCCGATTCTTCCCATAGTGGGAAATCGGACCGTAAATACATTGACAGGAGGAGAAAATGATGAAAGCAAGTATCATCAAAAGAATGATGACTGGCGTACTTACAGTTGCACTTGTAATGGCACCTGTAATGAGTGTGGGAGCTACAACTACATCTGGAAGCACAACATCTGCTGCAGACCAGATTATTTCCACAAGTACAGCAGGAGAAGTAGCAACTGTTGCAGAAGTACCCAGCACCAGTGTTGTTGCAGGAGTAAAATCATCCGTAACAGGTGTTTATCTTGCAACAAGTGTAAGTGGAAGCGTCGTTTCCACAAGTGTAGCAGCAATTGCAGAAGGCTATGGTCTGACAGGAAGTGAAAAGCCTTACGCAAAGTTCACAAATCTGGACGCTAAAAAGAGTCCTCTCGCTAAGGCAGCAATTGATGCTGCAGCAGCTTCACAGGGAGCAGTTGTAGGTCCGATGCTGAATGTAGAGCTTGGAAAGATGGCTGGTGGAAAGTACAGCCTGCTTCCTTCCGATGGCGCAGCAATCAGATTGTCTTTTGGTATCCCTAAGAACTTTGCACAGGCTGATAAGACCTATGCAGTTGTTGTTGTTCGTGCCGGTGGTGTTGTATCTGTTTTAGCAGATGTAGATACGAACCCTAATACCGTTACCTTTGATACTACTGGTGGCGCTGGCGCATATGCAATTATTAGATACTAAGAGATGTTTGAGAGGGGCAGTTTCAGAAAACTGCTTCTCTCAATAATTCTGTTCAAATGCGAGATGAATTATATGCAAAGGATAAAGCAAGTAAATAAATATCTGGTTTTTCTATTTCTCATCATATTTTGTATCTTTCAGTATGGGATTCGAAAAATATGCGGGTTTACCCTGTATCCGGACGAATTTGGATATTGGGCAAGTGCAGCCGGGGCAGTGGGCTATGACTGGTCAGAGGTTGCGTCAATGGGCTCTTATTATTCCTTTGGATATAGTCTTATTCTAACACCTGTTTTAAAACTGTTTACAGATGGTATTGCTGCATACAGGGCAGCCATTGCAATCAACATGACTTTTATGTGTGTTGGTGCATTTTTATTGTGGAATCTTTTAAGCAACATTTATCCTCAAATAGATGAAACGAAAAGAGCATTGATATGTGGAATAGCAGTATTGTATCCTTCATGGATCTTTTACATGCAGATGACCATGGCGGAGGCGATGCTCTACTTTCTTTTTATTTTGATTACTTATTTGCTTTTTAAACTAATTACGAAAACAAAAGGGATAACAGCAGTGCTGCTGGCAGTTATCCTTATCTATATATATTGCGTTCACATGAGAAGCGTGGGTGTTGTAATTGCATGTAGCATTACAGTATTTTTCTGGGGAGTGACAGATGCAGACAGAAGAAAGAAGCTGTTTCTCTTTCTTACAGTACTTGGTGCAACGATGTTATTGGCCATCTGGCTAAAACAGCTTACTCAGACATGGATATATACTGCAGCATCAGAGGAATCACTGGCAGGAAATGATTATGGAAGCCAGTGGGATAAACTGCGGATGATTTGCAGCCTGAAGGGAATTAAACAGTTTCTGGAGGGAATTCTAGGTAAGATTTATTATCTGGGAATGGCAAGCTTTGGCATCTTTTATTGGGCATTGGCATGGATGGCAAAAGAAATCGTTTGTCTGGTTAAAAGATTAATAAAGAAAGAATCCATTCAGGTTATTCAATGGATAGCACTGTTCCTTTTTCTCTCAGCAGTAGGGGAAGTATTAATCAGCAGCATATTTATGTATCGGTCAACACTGATCGATACGCTGGTGTATGGAAGATACAGTGAATTTATAATGCCAATGATACTTTTGATAGGTATTGTGATAATGCTTCAAAGTAGATTCTTATTGCCAGTGACTCTACTTCTGGGAATTGGAAATGGTCTGCTGACAGTAAAAATACTTAACATTATTAACCAAAGGAGTTTAAGTGGACTGAGGGGATACCACGTCCCCGGAATCAGTTATCTGATTAAAGAAGAGGATTTGAGAGTAGAACTGTTCTTTCGGGATACTTGGGTAATGATTATGCTCATAATGGTTGGCAGTGCATTATTGATATGGCTGTGCCGCAGGTGGAAAAGCACTTCCTGGATTTTGGCAGGGTTTTTGGTTATACAGATTATACTTGGAATGCAGATTAGTTCCCATTATACCTACAGGATGAACAGAGCGAACTTCGAGGCAAGATATGTTTCGGATGCTATTTTAAAAAATTATGAAACAGATGACCATATTGTATATCTGGATGAAGGGACACCTGAATTTATAGATTTTATACAGATGCAGCTTGGGAAAAAATCAATTTCCGTTGTGAGTCTGGAAGCACTTTCAGAAGAAATCCTTCAGGATGATATGCCGGAATTTATGGTTACCAGTATGGATACCCAAATGGATGAAAAGTTTAGTCAACTATATGACCAAAAAATAACAGGAATGCAGTTTAACTTATATTACCAAAGAAGGGATCAAGAGTCATGAAACTGATTATTCAAATTCCCTGCTACAATGAAGCAGAAACCCTTGAAATTGCTTTAAACGACCTGCCGAAAAAGCTTGAGGGCATTGATGAAATTGAATATTTAATCATTAACGATGGAAGCATGGACAATACAGTGGAAGTAGCAAGAAGATGGGGTGTTCATCATGTGGTCAATTTCAAGCAGAACAAAGGGCTTGCGAAGGGCTTTATGGCAGGAATTGACGGATGCCTGCGTAACGGTGCGGACATTATTGTCAATACCGATGCAGATAACCAATACTGCGCAGATGATATTGCAGCATTAATCAAACCAATTTTAGAGGGAAAAGCTGATATGGTCATCGGTGCAAGACCCATTGATCAGACAGAGCATTTCTCCTTTATCAAGAAGAAGCTACAGCATTTCGGAAGCTGGGTAGTGCGCAAGGCATCTAATACAGACATTCCAGATGCGCCCAGTGGGTTTCGTGCCTACTCAAGGGAGGCAGCTATGCGGCTGAATGTGGTTAATGATTATACTTATACCCTGGAAACCATTGTACAGGCAGGAAGAGAAAAGATAGCCGTGACCAGTGTCCCTGTTCGGACCAATGCGGAGCTGCGCCCCTCCAGACTGTTTAACAGCATCTGGGGATATGTGAAAAAAAGTATGCTGACCATATTAAGAGCTTATATGATGTACAAACCTTTGAAATGTTTTACATATTTGGCAATTCCGCCAGTTATCATCGGATTACTGATTGGATTCCGGTTTCTATATTATATGGCATTAGGTCAGTCAGGAGGTCACGTGCAATCGTTAATTCTTGCATGTACGCTAATTATCATTGGCTTTTTGACCTTTATGATTGGTCTGGTGGCTGATGTGATTGCGGCGAATCGAAAGCTTTTGCAGGATACCCAGTATCATGCAAGAAAGACAGAGTATGATGCACTCTACATGCAGCAGAAGATGGAGAA
>CAMBLS010000177.1 GCA_945868485.1 uncultured Lachnospiraceae bacterium
GTGTATATGAAATTGACAAGCAGCCTTATTATTTTAATGAGGCAGGAATCCTAATGAGAAATCAGGCTGTTGAAATAAATGGAGTCTCCTATACGACAACACCGGAAGGAATTCTGGTAGAAGTGGAAGCTGCTTTGGCTGGGGAAGGCTGATAATTTCAACCTTAAAATAAAATACTTGAAATCTGCTGACTTATGTGTTACACTTGTCTTTGCTCGGCATTAGGAGGTGTAATTATGGAAGCATTGAGAATCGTAATTCAGATTATTTTTATTATATTGTGTATCGCACTTGCAGTGCTGGTACTGATGCAAGAAGGCAAATCAGCAGGTTTAGGAGCCATAAGCGGTGCCGCTGAAACATACTGGGGTAAGAACAAAGGGCGTTCGATGGAAGGAAAGCTCGTGAAAATTACTAAGTATCTGGCAATCGGATTTATGGTATTGACTGTTATTTTAAATCTTAATGTATTTTAGGACTTAAGGCATTCTTGTAAAAGGATGCCTTTTTTGTGTCTTGCAGATAGGAAGGGAAATGGATCAGAACTTGCATGATAAACGTAAAAACTTAATATGTCAGCTGGTTGAAGATGAGTGCTATGTTCCAATGAAGGAAAAGGAACTGGCAATCTTCATGCAGGTTGCGCCAGAGGAAAGGCAGGAACTGAAAAAAATTCTAGAAGAACTGATTGCTGAAGGCAGGCTGCAGATGACCAAAAGGGGAAAGTATATCAAAGGTGATGGAATTCCAAACGGATTTATTGGAACCTTTATCAGCAATGCAAGAGGCTTTGGCTTTGTGGAAGTGGAAGGCTGTGAACAGGATTTCTTTATTCCTGAAAGTGAGGTTAATGGTGCTTTTCATCAGGACAAGGTACAGATAGAGTTGTTGAAGGGACAACATGGGAAAAGACAGGAGGCAAGAATTACTGCCATTTTATCTCATGAACTTACAAGGATTGTAGGAACCTATGACAATGTGGGCAGTTTCGGATTTGTGCTTCCTGACAATGAAAAGCTTACTTCCGATATTTTTGTTCCAAAGGAGCGTTCTAAGGGAGCAGTTACCGGGCATAAGGTTGTTGTAGAACTGACTGATTATGGGGATGACAGACACAAGCCGGAGGGAAAGGTAATAGAAATCCTGGGCCACGTAAATGATCCAGGAGTTGATATCCTTTCTATTATCAAAGGCTTTGCTCTCCCTGAAGGATTCCCTGAAAAAGTGGTTAATCAGGCGGTGCGGGTTGCCAAGGATGTGACTGAAGCGGATATGGCAGGCCGTAAGGATTTGAGAGGACTTTCCATGGTTACAATAGATGGTGAGGATGCCAAAGATTTGGATGACGCGGTCAGCCTTTACAAAGAAGACCATCTGTATTATCTTGGTGTTCATATTGCAGATGTGACCAATTATGTACAGGAAAATTCAGCTCTAGACCGGGAAGCAAGGGAGAGAGGGACCAGCATTTATCTGGTTGACAGAGTGATTCCTATGCTGCCGCATGTGCTTTCTAATGGAATTTGTTCCTTGAACATGAAGGAAGACCGCCTAGCTCTTAGCTGTTTGATGACCATAGACGAAAAGGGCAATGTAATTGATCACGAAATTGTGGAAACTGTCATCAACGTGAATCAGAGAATGTCTTATACCGACGTTAATAAGATAATAGAGGGAGATAAGGAAACAAAAGAACGATTCCGGGAGCTTACACCCATGTTTCTTTTGATGAAGGAGCTTGCTGATATTGTAAGGGAAAAACGAAAAAATCGTGGTTCTATTGACTTTGATTTCCCTGAGAGTAAGATTATTTTGGACGAGAACGGTGTTCCATTGTCCATTCAACCTTATGAGAGAAATGCAGCTAATAAGATTATTGAGGATTTTATGCTTCTTGCAAATGAAACGGTTGCACAGCATTTTTATTGGATGGAAGTTCCCTTTGTTTACAGATCTCACGATTATCCTGATCCTGAAAAGATTCTGAAGTTGGGAACCTTTATAAACAACTTTGGTTACCACATTAAGGTAAAGAGTGGGGATAATGAAATTCATCCCAAGGAAATTCAAAAGCTTTTGGGGAAAATTGAGGGAACACAGGAAGAGGCTCTTATCAGCAGACTGACCCTGCGGAGCATGAAGCGAGCACAGTATACAGTGGATTGTAATGGACATTTTGGTCTGGCATGCCAGTATTATTGCCATTTTACATCACCCATCAGGAGATATCCCGACCTGCAGATTCATCGCATTATCAAGGAGCAGCTTCGGGGAAAACTGAGCGAGAAACGGATTGAGCATTATCAGAGCTTGCTTCCACAGGTGGCGAAACACTCCTCAGAGATGGAGCGAAGGGCTGACGAAGCGGAGCGGGAGACAGATAAACTGAAAAAGGTTCAGTATATGGAGCAAAGGATTGGTGAGGTGTTCGAGGGAGTTATTTCAGGTGTTACCAGCTGGGGGATTTACGTGGAGCTTCCTGATACTGTAGAAGGAATGATTCATGTGTCCAGATTGTCAGGGGATTATTATTACTGCAACGAGGAAACCTATGAAATGATAGGAAGAGATACCGGCAGATGCTTTAAGCTGGGACAAAAGATAAGGATTATGGTGGACGGTGTAGATTATTTGCAAAAAAGCATAGATTTTGTGCTTGCGCCGGAGGGAGAGGATGAATAGCCATGGCAAAGGAAGAAATGAAACTGGTAGCCAATAATAAAAAAGCGTATCATGACTACTTTATAGAGGAAAAATATGAGGCAGGACTGGTTCTGCATGGAACGGAAGTGAAATCTCTTCGGATGGGAAAGTGCAGTATCAAAGAAGCATTCATCCGCATTGAAAAGGGAGAAGTGTTTATTTATGGCATGAATATCAGCCCTTACGAAAAGGGCAATATTTTCAATAAGGACCCTCTTCGTGTAAGAAAACTGCTGCTTCACAAGCAACAGATTCGCAAGCTGATTGGAAACAGTGCAGAGAAAGGCTATACCCTTGTGCCGCTTCAGGTGTATTTTAAGGATGGAAGAGCTAAGATTGAAATTGGGCTTGCTAAGGGTAAAAAACTCTATGACAAACGCCAGGATATTGCGAAAAAGGATCAGCGAAGGGAAGCAGAAAAGGAACTAAAGGTAAAGCTGAGAGCTTAAAAATGGAATGCTATTAATGGTTGCTTTTTGACATTTATGTCATTATAATAAATATATAAAAAGAAGTTCAGATTTTATTCTGAGCTTTGATATAAGGGATAGTAAAGGTTTCGACAGGGGCCTTGCAGCTGGAGAAGCTATCCGTAGGCGATGCGTCAAATCGCGAAAATAAATATAAACGCTGATAAAGAATTAGCATTTGCTGCCTAATGGCAGCTGTCCGACCTGATGCACCTACACATTAGGATCCGGGCATCGACTCTGTAGGAAACGACACAGGCTAAGCTTTGCACCTGTGGGCGTATGATGAAGCTACTGAACAAACCGGGGTGTCGGTTTCCTGGTTTAGGAGGGAATGAGGGTTTCCCGAAATAATCGACTATGATAGTAGAAGGACAGGGAATGGGTCTTTGGACGCGGGTTCGACTCCCGCCTATTCCATTTAGCACAATGCTTATACAAATTTTTATCCTATAAGTTAAAAAATAAAAAAGTGGTTGACAGAATTTGTGAAAGTGAGTATAGTGTTAACAACAGATTAAAATCAATAAATAAACCGATGAGAAAGAGAAGTAACCAATCGGAACTTTCACAGAGAGCTGCTGATGGTGGGATTGCAGTAAAGGGATGGATGGCGAATGGACTTTCGAGGACGGCCCGAAATTTTTGAGTAGGCGCTGGCGGGAAACCGGATCCGTTATCAAACCGGCATGTATGATAGTACATGAATGAGTGGGCTTTTTAGTCAATTTGAGTGGCACCGCGATAATAAGATTTATTACCGTCTCAAGCATATGCTTGGGACGTTTTTTTATGCGTTCCTCGCAGAGAAATATTTTATTCGGCATCTATTTATTGATTTTTAGTCAAATCAAAATTAATAGAGCAAATGGAGGAAAAGATTATGAAGAAAAAATTAATATCCCTAATGATGACAGTAGCAATGGTTGCAGGACTGACCGCCTGCGGAAGTGCAGAAACAGCAAAGACAGCTGAGAACACAGCAGTTGAAGCAGAAACAGTTGAAACAGAGAGTGGAGCAATAGAAAAAGCAGAAGGCAGCTTTACAATTGGTATTTCACAGTTTGCTGAGCACGGTTCGCTGGATAACTGTAGAGAAGGCTTCCTTGCCGGACTTGCAGAGGCAGGATTTGTTGAGGGAGAGAACCTCACAGTTGTATTTGACAATGCACAGGCAGATATGGGTACTGCAAGTACCATTGCTGATAACTTCGTATCTCAGAAGGTAGACTTAATCTGTGCGATTGCAACTCCAAGCGCAATGAGCGCTTATAACTCCTGTATGAAGACAGAAATTCCTGTGATTTATACCGCAGTATCAGATCCGGTAGCTGCAGGGCTTGCTAATGAGGACGGAACAAGCATTGGAAATGCGACAGGTACTTCTGATGCATTGCCGGTTACCAACCAGCTTGAGATGATCCGCAAAATCATGCCCGATGCTAAGAGTATTGGTATCCTGTATACTACCAGCGAAACCAATTCCGAAAGTACCATTGCGGAATACAAGAAATATGCAGCAGACTATGGATTCGAGATTGTTGATTCCGGTATCAATACCATTGCTGATGTGCCTATGGCTGCCGCAGATCTGGCATCAAAGGTTGACTGTATCACAAATTTGACAGATAATACAGTTGTATCTGCATTACAGACAGTTCTTGACGCAGCAAATAAAGAAGGCATTCCTGTTTTCGGTTCTGAAGTTGAACAGGTAAAGAATGGCTGTGTTGCTTCCATGGGTCTGGAATATTTTGAACTGGGCAAACAGACAGGTGCTATGGCTGCAAAGGTGTTAAAGGGTGAGGCAAATGCTTCCGAAATAAGTTTTGAGGTTATTACAGAAGCAAGCTTATATGTAAACACCGCAGCGGCAGATAAGATTGGTCTTGTGCTGGACGAGGAATTTGTAAACAGCGCATATGAGAAGTTTGATGAGATTATTGTAGAATAATAAAACAATGTAAAGTAATTGATGTACGGAAGGCAGGTAAGAAAAATTGGCTCTAATCTTAAGTGTTTTGGAACAGGGAATGATATATGCTATTATGGCACTTGGCGTATACATCACCTATAAAATATTGGATTTCCCGGATTTGACAGTGGATGGCAGCTTCCCATTAGGAGCAGCAGTTAC
>CAMBLS010000178.1 GCA_945868485.1 uncultured Lachnospiraceae bacterium
TGATACCGCCTGCTGCATTGATTTCTTTAATCGCAAGCTCTGCACCGTGCTGAACAGCAAGACCATAAACGGCTGCACCACCTGTAGCAGGTCCGATAGAACCAATCTTAAAGGTTTCACCTGAAGCTGAAGTTGAAGACTCAGTAGTTGTAGACGCATCAGTTGTTTCTGTTTTGGAGCTTCCACATCCTGCAAGCATAGTCATTGTCATAGCTGCTGCAAGAGTAAGGCTCATAGCTTTTTTTAAACTTTTCATAACTATTCCTCCTCGAAATTTTATTCAAGTAATAATACCCCAAATACAAATAATTGTCAACTTTGTAAAAAAATAAATTATTTTTTATGAATTTTTTTATCCCATAGGGAAAGAATAAAACTGATGTCTTAAATATTAAGTCATTATAATATATGGAGGTGTCGAAATGAACAATAAATGTTTAGACTGTGTTGCACTGACCATTGCAATTATTGGTGCGGTTAACTGGGGATTGATTGGATTTTTCTCCTTCGATCTGGTAGCACTTATCTTCGGAAATATGTCGTGGATTTCAAGAATTATTTATGCTGCCGTTGGTATCAGCGGTCTCTATTTAATCACATTCTATATGTATGCAGGTGGCATGGATAAAGCAAGAGATTAGGCATTTTCTGTTGTCAGGCAAAAGAACCGGCTTACCGACCGGTTCTTTTAATGCATAAATTACTTGTTTTTTAATGTATTTGTGTCAACGATCTTACCATCCCGCCAGATTCTTTCAAGATCATAAAAAATCCTGTTTTCGTGGTCAAAAATATGAACCATAATATCTCCAAAATCAAGTAGTACCCAATTGGCTGTTTCATATCCTTCCATCTGCTTTACCGGATAACCTGCTCTTCCGAGTTTTTCTTCTACTGAATCAGAAAGAGCCTGTATCTGGCTTCTGTTACTACCATTGGCAATGATAAAATAATCAGCAAGTACGGATACCTGACTGATATCAATTACTCTTATATCTTCAGCTTTTTTATCTTCCAGTGCTTCTATAGCCATTTTAGCCATTTCGTTCACTTTTTCTAATGATAATTCTGTCATTTTAACTCTCCTTCTTTGTCTGATTATTTTTATTAGACAGGTAATAATCAAATGTTTCCTGCGTCATTGGATCAATGGGATTGTCAATACTATGCAGGTAATTTAATACATCATTAAGGATTACCAAAAGAGCCTCGTCCAAATCCTGAAAAGCCATTTTTCGAATTTTAGGAAGATTTATGGCATGCTTTCTGCCTGGTTCGATATAATCTGCAATATAGATAATTTTTTCAAGCTCCGACATCTCTGGTCTTCCGGTGGTATGGTATAATATTGCATTTAAAATGTCTTCATCATGGATATGAAACTTTTTTTTGGCAATATAGCTGCCTGCTTTTGCGTGAAGCAAAAAGGGATTCTGTCTTTCTATTTCACTAATTGGAATGTGATGTTTTTCACAAATACTTATTCTTTTATCATTACCAATGCATTTGGCACAATCATGCAGAAGCCCTGCAATTAAAGCTTTTTCAGGATCAGTTTGATTACACATTGCAAGTGCACTGGCTGTATATGCAACACCCAAAGTATGCTCAAAGCGCTTAGAATCCTGTTCTTTTTCCATTTTTTTTCTAATTTTTTTAATATCAACAGTTTTCACTTATACACCTGTGCCTTTCACCCTTATGATATAATATTGTACAATCCTTTTGTTTCAATATAAGAACACACATTTTCAGGAAGCATATAACGGATTGATTTTCCCTCTTCAATTCTTGAACGTATTTCAGAAGAAGAAATGTCCATATACCTGGCCGGCAATATCCTGATATCTGCCTGGTACTCATAAATCAGATGCGCTGCAATCTTTTCTATTTTTTCTTCTGTTCCTGTACCCCGAACAGCAACCGCTAAGGTACAGTTATGCATAATATATTCAGGATTCTTCCAGCACTCCAGCATAAGAAGACTATCAGCACCCATGATAAAGAAATACTGATCTTCATCATTTTTTTGTTTTAGTTCTTTTAATGTATCACAGGTATATGTTGGACCTTCTCTGTCTAGCTCAATTCTGGAAAAGCTAAAATGTGGGTTACTCCCTATGGCAAGAGAAATCATTTCTGCTCTGATTTCTCCATTTAATATGGAAGCAGTATTTTTCATATAAGAATTTCCGCTGGGCATAAAAATAACTTCATCCAGCTTAAAAAATTCTCTTGCATCTTCTGCAAGCAGTAGATGTCCGTTATGGATGGGGTTAAAGGTTCCGCCCATAATTCCAATTTTTCTTCCCATATTTTCCTCCCTTTTCCAGACATATTTTTACATATACAAATAGCTATCTGGGCAGTTCAATCTTTTTGTGTTCTTTACTTTCCTTATAGAGGACAATCTTTTTGCCTATTACCTGAACTAACTGCGAGCCAGTTCTGTCAGCAAGCGCTTCTGCCATCTGCCTTGGGTCTTCCAGACAGTTTTTCAGCACCGCAACCTTAACCAGTTCTCTAGTGTTAAAGGTCTCTCTGACAGCTTCCGTAACTTCAGGGGTTAAACCGGATTTCCCAATCTGAAATACCGGATCAATAGTCATTGCCAGTCCTTTTAAATATGCGCGTTGTTTACTTGTCATCTGCCCCTCCTATTTATAATAGTCAAAGGATAAACCATACATTCTTACGGTGTCTCCTTCCTGAATTTCAAGTTCCTCAAGTTCATCCAGGATTCCGTTTAATTTCAGGAAATTCTGGAAGAAAGTAAATCCTCTTTCCGATTCCAGATTAGTGTATCCCAGCATCTTTTCAATTCTGGGCCCCTCAATTACATATTCATTCTCTTTTTTGTCATAGGTAACTGTATAAGGCTCATCAGAAACAGAAAGCATATATTCCGGGAAAAATTCCTGTTCAAAAATCACAGGCTTATCATCAATCTGGTCAAGCATGTTTCTTACATAATAAAGCAATTCCCTGATTCCCTGACCACTAATTGCAGATATGGGAAAAACTTTAATTCCCTTAGGTTCAAATTCTGCTTTCAATTTTTCTACCGGATTAGATTCACCATCTTCTGTATAGATCATGTCTGTCTTATTGGCAGCAATCACCTGCGGACGACCGGCAATTTCGGGATTGTAATTTTCTAATTCTTTATTAATGGCATAGATATCGGCAATGGGATCACGCCCTTCTGTTCCGGCAGCGTCAACAATATGAATAATAACCTTAGTGCGCTCAATATGGCGCAGGAATTCAAAGCCTAGTCCCACTCCCTCAGAAGCTCCTTCAATCAATCCGGGGATATCTGCAATTACATATCCTTTGGCATCCTGCAGATCTACAACTCCTAAATGTGGATTTAAGGTAGTAAAATGATAGTTTGCAATTTTAGGGCGTGCATTGGAGACCTGAGTTAGGAATGTTGACTTTCCAACATTTGGAAACCCTACCAATCCCACATCTGCAATAACCTTAAGTTCCAACAAAAGCTCTAATTCTCTGGCAGGTTGTCCGGGCTGCGCATACTTTGGTGCCTGCATGGTACTGGTTGCATAATGCTGGTTCCCATTACCACCGCGTCCGCCCTGCAGAAGGACAAAACGTCTGTTTTCTCCTGACATATCCGTAATTACCTTGCCTGTTTCTGCTTCTTTTACAACGGTTCCTTCCGGCATCTTTAAGATTAAATCTGCCCCGTTCTTGCCACGGCAATTTCGTTTGCTGCCATTTTCTCCGTCTTCGGCATGATATTTACGTACATGACGATAGTCGGTAAGCGTATTTAAGCCATCATCCACCATTAAAATTACGCTTCCTCCGTTGCCGCCGTCTCCACCGTCAGGTCCGCCGTTAGGAACATATTTCTCTCTTCTAAAAGATACATGTCCATCGCCGCCTTTACCGCTTCGCACATAGATTCTTGCTCTGTCTGAAAACATGTCATTTCCCTTTCAAATAAATTAATCAACAATATCTGTCATATAATCTTTTCATATGATTAAAAAGGCTTCAAACATGAATGTTTGAAGCCTGCCCTGATTCGTACTATTTCTCTACAGGATATACGGAAGCCTGTTTCTTATCTCTTCCTTTTCTTTCGAATTTAAGTACACCGTCAACCATTGCGAACAAGGTATCATCACCACCGCGTCCTACATTGATGCCGGGATGAATCTTTGTTCCACGTTGTCTGTATAAAATATTTCCTGCTTTTACGAATTGGCCGTCAGCTCTCTTCGCACCCAATCTCTTGGATTCGGAATCTCTACCGTTCTTGGTAGAACCAACACCCTTTTTATGAGCGAAAAATTGAAGGTTCAGCTTTAACATGATTTACACCTCCTTGAATTTTAGTTTTAAATACTGTTTGCCGTATTGTGATACGACGTTCTGCAATCCAAGTACCATGGAATCAATAAGAAGTGTACTGCTTAAGTCTGAATTACCGATAAGACGGCAATCAATCAGACCCTTTTCCTGGTCACTGGTTACTTCCATCTGCACATCTGTCAACACATCAAGTGAATTGATGGTATTAATGACCAGAATGGAAATAGCGCTACAGACAATATCTTCTCCTGCATCCGCATACCCTGCATGACCTTCACAGGTTACTCTCTTATATTCCCCATTTTTGGATTTCATAATCGTAATTGTAGTCATATTTTTAAGCGTTGATTTTTTCAATCTTTACCTGTGTGTATGCTTGTCTATGACCGTTTTTCTTATGATAACCGGTTTTTCTCTTATACTTGTAAACGATTACCTTGCGGTATCTGCCCTGTTCCATAACAGTTGCAGTTACGTTTGCATTAGCTACATCACCGGCAACCTTAAGACCATTATCACTGATAGCGATAACCTGATCAAATGTTACAGTAGCTCCTGGTTCAACATTAAGCTTTTCAACTTTAATGATATCACCTTCGGAAACTTTGTACTGTTTTCCACCTGTTGCAATGATTGCGTACATATGGCACCTCCTATACTAACCAGCCGAAACTGATTTTACTCGCTAACTTCGGTGGCGCATGAGCGCACTTCTACCTCGTTATGCGGCATACTCATAAAATATAACATCCGAATTTATTAATGTCAAGTAATTTTTACATATTTCTGTATGTTCATTTATTTTTCATAAAAGAAATCAGAAACGGGTCTTTGACACTTCATTTTCACCATTATATATCGTAACCACCGTATTTAAGC
>CAMBLS010000179.1 GCA_945868485.1 uncultured Lachnospiraceae bacterium
CCGCAGTGCTGTCATGGATGAATATAGAAAATATGTGTACCTTTTCTGTGGTTGATATTCCAAAAGCGCATGAAGTCTATGAGGCTTATGGAGAATTTGCAGCAGCAGCGCTTAAAGATGCAATGAAGGATCCGGGAGTCCTTACACAGCTAGGTCGTGCTGCTAATGGCTCCGTACGGTACGGATGCAATGTCTATAATTATTATAATACAGTGGATTTAGGGGTATTCATGGAAAATCTTGCTGAGAAATATCCTGCAGAAACGCAGAAGGTTCAGATGACATTGGAGGATGCGGTTCTTTATCGCCGAGCAACCTCCTATGGAAAAGAATCAAAGGGGCTTTCTGTTTACTTTCCTACAGACATTGACGATGTTTATGGTTTGCACAAGTATTTGGAATATATGGATGAAGTATGTGACAATCAGGATATTAATGCACTTTATTACTATAAATTTGCAGGCTGCCTGAATGACGAATTACAGGCTTATGCAGATGAAAAGGGATATGGAAAAGCAAGAGTTCTTGACACTACACCACTTAAGGACATGGCAAATGCAGTTCCTAAGCTGGATGGAAACGGAAACTTCAGCGTGCCCGTGGATGAGGAACAGGAGACTCTGATTCAGAGTATGACGCTGGATCTTTTCAAAATTGATGAGGATGATGGAAAGGCAGTTTATTATGGTGGCGATAACTTCCTGTCCTTTGATGGTGAGGGAAATATTCAAACCTCATTTGATGGGGAATGGGTTTCCATTGATGGACATTTCCTGATGGTAGAGAAGGTGGACGAAACAGAGTCTTCTATCAGATACAGGGCAGCAGTTTCCTACAATGGTGTAGATTCTTACCTGCTTCTTGGTTATGATTTTGAAACGGAAGAGATGAGTATTGCAGGAGTCGTAGACATGCACCCAGATTCGGATGTTGAAGCAGACACTGTAAACCGTATTACCCGAAATGTGGAGCCGGGAGCTAAGATTCGTCCTATTTACTATACCAATGGTATGGACGAGGATAGCTATACCATTGAGTATGGGGAAGCATTCAGGTACAAAGGTAACACGAAACTGGAGGATCGGTTCCTTGATGATGGAGATTATGTTGAGTTCATAACCTTTAAGGATACCAGAGGTGATGAATATTACACCCCGGCAGTCAGATTTACGGTTCGTGGCGGAAGGATCACGGATATGATTGTGGCAGATGACATTCAGGTAATTACAACCGCAGAATAGGATATTTGCCACTTACATATATAAATCAAAGAAAGAAAGGAAGAGTTTTATGAAAAAGAAATTAACGGTAACTATTTTAGCATGTGTATTGGCATCATCTATGTTGACTGCCTGCAGTGATGAGTCAGAAACATCCGGTGGCACAGTAAACGCAGAAGATGTGAATGTGCAAAAGATAGCTGATGAGTCCGAGGAGATGGAAAAATCAGCAGCAGCAGCGGGATTATCCCAGTCAGAATTAGATGAGCCGTTGGATGATGAAGCATTTGCAGGTTTTCAGGAGATATACAATACTGCACTTGAAGGATATAATCTTGTGGTAGATGCGTATAATGCCAATAAGATACCAACGACTCAGGAGAATGCGGAGTACCTTGACGACTGCTATGAATTTCTTAGCTTGCTGGGAGAAGTGGAGCAGAAGGATCTGACCTATGGTGATGCCATAGAATTTGCAGAGGATTTGAATGCAATGCTGGAGTATTTTAATCATATGGTTAACTAACTATATATGAGATGTTTTCTTATAAAAGAGTAGAGTGCTTTTATGTATTCTGCTCTTTTTATCGGTTACGGTTTAGTTACACTTGATATGCTATAAAAAATATGTTATATACAAGATACTGGGGTTATTTTGGATTTGTCCCAGGTTGTTTACATACAGAGAAGGGAGAAAAATATGAAATCGGATGAATGTATCCTGGAAGGAAAAGAACCTGACATTGCACATGCATTGCTTGAGGTAGAAAAAGTAGCACAGTATAATGGTCTGTCTAAAAAGGAAACACTTCAGCTTCGTCTGCTTGCAGAAGAACTGCTGGGAATGCAGAAGGGTATCCTTGGTTTTATTAAAGGTACATTTTATATGGAAAACAAAGGAAAAACCTATAATTTGTGTCTTCACTCTGATATAAGGGTGGAGGAGTGGACCAGGGAAAAATTTGTTCAGCTCTCCACAGGTAACCACAACATGGCATACCATGGATTTATGGGAAAGGTGAGAGAAATTGCTGACAATATGATGAATGACCCGGTAAAGGGAATGTGTTTTTCGAATTATGATATGGGAAATTCTATGATTCTTACCAGTCCGGCGATTGCTTATGAACAGATTTGGACACTGACCCAGTACAGGGAACAGGAAAAGCAGAATATGGAGGCATGGGACGAACTTGAGAAGTCTATTGTTGCAAATATTGCTGATGAAGTGATTGTAGGTGCAAGAACCAATTATGTAGATATTATTGTAGTGAAGAAATTTTAGCGGAGGAAAGAAAAATGAAGATAGAAAAAGAACTGGTTGCAAACAAATTAACAGTAAAGGTAGAGGGAAGACTGGATACCATGACAGCACCGGAGCTTGAGAAGGAAGTGAAGGAAGCAATGGAAAACGCAACGGAACTAGTATTTGACTTTAAGAACTTGGAATATATTTCTTCAGCAGGGCTGCGTGTACTGTTTTCTCTGTTCAAGCTTGCAAAACAGAAGATGATCATCCGTAATGCAAATGAAATTGTTATGGAAGTGTTTGAAGTAACCGGATTTGCAGACGTATTCCATATTGAATAGGATTGAAGGCAGGGAACTTTATGAAAATAAAAACCAGTCGGTATGAGAACGCAGGAATGATCTTTCTACTGAGTGGCTTACTGTTTTTGATTCTGACAGTGCCCTTTCAGATGTGGTTCTCAATAGCCAACATAACGGAAATGCGCCCCGATACAGCATTGACACCTGTGCTTGGGATGATTTGTGGTCTGCCGGCAGCATTGGGGTGTGGAGCTGGCAATCTGATAGCGGATTTGCTTTCAGGTTATGGGATTTCTTACGCCATGATTGGAACCCTGCAGCAGATTATTTATGCAATGGTTCCTTATTTCCTGTGGAGGCGGCTGAATCCAGAACGTGATGGCAGCGAATTTCGTCTGGACAGTATTTCAAGAATGTTGAGATTTTGTCTGGTAATGTTCATTGATGCATTACTGATTGTATTCTGTACCGGTATTCTCAATCATGCATATTCTGTAACGGAATTCTTTTCTGTCCAGAATCTGTATCTTTTCTTTAAAAGTTTTGATGCAGGACTTTTGTATGGTTTTCCTATCTTAATAGGTGGACATTTTTTGCAGAAGTATTTGAATAACCTGCACAGTGATGAAAAGAAAAAAGTATTTACTGTTTCCTTAAATGAGAGGATGATTATTAACACGATTATCACGGGAATTGGGATCTGTTTTCTGATTGGTGGGGCAGTTTATATTACCGACAAAATGAGCGCAGAGGGAAGTACCTTAAGCCTTTGGGGGCAGATTTATCTGTTTGAAATGGTGGCATTCAATTTCTATTTTGCTCTTTCAATGGGATTTATGTGGTTTACAGAGAAGCGTATTGCACTTCCAATCGAAAATCTTGCGGGAATTGCGGAACGCTATTATGTGGAACATTCCGATGATGGACAGCGCAGGGAAATGATGATGGCATGTGAAAAATATGCAGGGGATTCCACCGAGGTGGGAGATCTTGCAAGATCCTATATTACCATGATTCGGGATATGGAGCTTTATGTAGACAATTTGAAGAGCGTGACGGCAGAAAAGGAGCGGATTAATGCAGAACTTTCTCTGGCATCGGAAATTCAGGCGCATATGCTGCCCTGTATCTTTCCACCATTCCCGGAGCATAAGGAATTTGAACTTTATGCCACTATGACACCGGCGAAAGAGGTTGGAGGAGACTTTTACGACTTTTTTATGCTGGATGAAACCCATCTTGCTGTTGTAATTGCAGATGTCTCGGGCAAGGGGGTTCCGGCTGCATTGTTTATGGTCATCGCCAAAACACTGATTAAAAACCAGACACAGACAGGGATGGAGGTAAATGAAGTTTTTGCAAGCGTTAATTCTCTGCTCAGTGATGGGAATGACATGGGACTGTTTGTGACCGCATGGTTGGGTGTTTTGGAACTGACAAGTGGGAAACTTATTTATGTGAATGCAGGGCATGAAGCTCCTCTTTTTAAACTTAAGGGTGGGGAGTTTGTTTATTTAAAGTCAAAGCCCGGTTTTGTATTGGCGTTAACTGGTTTTGCTGGATATCAGAAAAACGAATTGTATATGCAGCCCGGTGATCGGCTGTTCCTCTATACAGATGGGGTTACGGAGGCTACTGATACAGATAAGCAGCTTTATGGCAGAGAGCGGCTGCTTGAGTTCATGAATAAGCATAATTCTGATGGGACGGAAGAAGTGCTTCGAAAGCTGAAAATGGAGCTGGATCAGTTCGTAGGAGAAGCACCGCAGTTTGATGATATTACTATGTTGATGTTGGATTTTCGAAAGCATGCACAGGAGGAGACGGTTTGATGTTAGAACAGAGTTTCCCGGCAGAAGATGCCGCTTTGAATAAGGTGATAGCGTTTGCAGAGGAAGAACTTGAAAAGGCAGAGTGTCCAATGAGGACTTTAATGCAGATTACAGTTTCCATCGAAGAAATTTTCGTTAATATTGCTCACTATGCTTATCCTGAAAATACAGGGAAACTGCTACTGGGTATTGACTATGATGATTGTGAGAAAACCTTTACTTTTCGGTTCAGGGATCAGGGAATCCCATTTAATCCACTGGATAAGCCGGATCCCGATGTGACACTTCCAGCAGAGGAGAGAAAAGTGGGCGGTCTGGGAATTTTTCTAATGAAGAAAAATATGGATGGATACAGTTACACTCATGAAAATAATGAAAATATTCTGACTATGTGGAAAAAAATATGATGCAAAAAGGGGCACAAAAGAGTAAATGAGTCCTTTTTGTGTCTCTTTTGTGACTTTTGGATGTTATAATAATTTTGAAAATAAAACAGAAAATTTGTTATTTAAGAGGTCAAAAAAATATAAGAGAAAGGAATGATTACAGGAATGGAACAAAAGAAGCTCTGGACACTGAGAATTTCC
>CAMBLS010000180.1 GCA_945868485.1 uncultured Lachnospiraceae bacterium
GGAAATGCTGGCTTCAGAGCTTCCTCTGAAAAATACAGATGATTTTGTCAAGATGATCTATATCAGACTTTATGGGCAAAGAAAAAATATGAGGTATACGATTGCCGTAAAAGATATGATAAAAAAAGATGGCTATCGTTTTAATGATTTTACGATACATAGGAAGGAGCATTGATAGGAATGGATATTCTGGACGGAATGCTACAACGGGATAAAGACGATTTTTCACGAATCTGCAATCGACTGCTAAGCTCTTGCTTTCTTTGTAAGAGAAA
Organism: uncultured Lachnospiraceae bacterium; assembly: GCA_945868485.1. Taxonomy (GTDB): domain Bacteria; phylum Bacillota; class Clostridia; order Lachnospirales; family Lachnospiraceae; genus Suilimivivens. The sequence continues at coordinate 276 of CAMBLS010000180.1, forward strand.
TGAAACAAATAAGTCAGATTACTATTTTGTGATGAAATATAAAGAAAGATTTTCGGACTGTTTTGCTCTTTTGGGATATCGTTTGGAAATCAATGAGGAATATGGTGTCATTCAATTGACAAATCCTCAGAATTATAATCGCTATAATATGAAGCTGTTCGAATCCATTCTCCTATTAATTCTTCGGATCCTTTATGATGAAAAAAGAAGAGAGCTCTCTGTTTCGGATGAAGTAATTGTAAATGTGGGAGATATTCATGATAAATTTTTAAGTCTGAAAATCAGGGATAAGATGATTGATAAAACAACTTTTCGTAATGCAATAAGCACATTAAAAAGATTTCAGATTATTGAAACGCTTGATACCAATTTGACAGATGAAGAAGCACGCATCATTATCTTCGATGCCATTCTGATGGCTGTTCGCGTGGAAGATATAAAAATTGCCTATGAGAAATTGGAGATTTACAGAAAAGGAGGAAAAAGTAGTGAAGAAGCTGATGAGAGTGAAGCTGATTAATTGGCATCGATTTACAAATACGACGATAGAATTTGAAAAATCTACTTTGATATCCGGTGAAAATGGTGCAGGTAAATCTACTCTTTTAGATGCAATTCAGTTTGTGGTAATCTGTTCCACGAATTATTTCAATAAAGCGGCACACGAGAATGGAAAGAGAAAACTGACAGGATATATTCGCTGCAAAACAGGACGGGAAAACAGACCGTATGAGCGTACCGGTGAAATCAGTGCACATATTGCGTTGGAATTCTACGAAGAAAAAAGAGATAAGTATTTTGTGGTAGGTGCAGTGGTAGATTCTGCTTCTGAAGGACAGGAAAAAACGGCAAGGTATCTGATGGATGGTATTCGCCTCGAGGATTCTCTCTTCTTTCAAGGAAAGACACCGAAGTCAATCAATCAGTTCAGAACAACGAATGCTAAGAAGATTAAGCAATGGTGTACGACGGACAAAGAGGCCAGGTCCATGATCAAAAACAGGTTTGGACGAATTGAGGATAAGTTTTTCAGACTGATTCCCAAAGCTCTGGCTTTCAGACCAATCGACGATATCAAAGATTTTGTTTATTCCTATGTATTAGATGAAAAAGAAGTGAATATTGATGTGCTGCGTGAAAATGTACGTACATATCAGGATTTGCAACGTACATTGGAGAATGTGAAAATCCGTATTGGAAGATTGGAAAAAATAGGTACAATGCATGATCAGGCAGTGGATGGTTTGCAAAAGGACAGACAGTACGAATATTACCTTGCCAGGGCGGAAGCTGATCTGATTGGTGAAGATATAAATAGGATGCAATTAGAAATACAGTCTGATACTTTCAGACTGGAGGAACAGAATAAGCAGATTGGTTTGGTGAGAGCAGATCAGGCAGAGAAGCAGCAGATTAGAGACGATTTGCGGGCTGAGCTTGCAACGGATAAGGATTTTCTGGCAAAGGATGAACAGGAGAAAAAGTTGCGTTTATTGGAAGGCAAAAAGGAAGAAATGCTGGAAGAACGCAAACTACTCCAGAAAAGTATAGATATGGCGAAGGAGCAGTTGAAGAAACTATTGGAGGTCAAAGATGTAGATAACTCTGTAAAAATCTATTACGAATATCTTTGCAAGAAGGATAAAGATATTAATCTGGCAGATATGAAAGATACGCTTTTGTATGTGATTACATATAAAAATGAAATGCGAGATAAGATATTCAAAAAGCGGGCTGAAGCATCTGCTGAAGAAGCAAGGGTCAGCAGCGAAAAGCAGGAGCTGGACAGAAGAATAGAACAATTAATGAAGAAAAAGTTATCCTATGCAGAAGATGTTGAACGTGTCAGAACGGCTATAAAAGAAGAATTTCAGCGCATTGGCAGAACACCGGAACCGCGTATTTTATGTGAGATGTTGGAAATCATGGATGATTCTTGGAGAAACGCAGTAGAGGGTTATTTGAATACACAGAGATTCTATATTTTGGTGGAACCAGAGAATTTTGACATTGCACTGGGAATATATGACAGACTTCGAAAAGAGAAAAAGGCATATGGGGTTGGACTCATTAATACGCAGAATCTGGATCAGTATGATACAGCACTGGATGGTTCTCTGGCTACAGTTGTAACTTCAAAGAATAAATATGCAAAGCGCTATATTAATATGGTTTTGGGGAAAGTGCACATGTGCACACATTACCGGGATTTGAAAAGCTATAAAACATCTATAACAAAAGAGTGTATGAAATATCAGAACAATGTTGCCAGCGCCATAAAGCCGGCTATTTTTGAAACACCATATATTGGTCAGAATGCATTGAAGGTGCAGTTAGAACAGGCCAGAAAAAAGAGTGAAGAGATTAAGGAGCAATTGGACCAGCTTCACGACAAACAGAAACAGTTGGAATTTGTTCTGAAACCTTTGGGAACAGAGCATGATACAGATATTAAGTACAGATTAGATGTCATTGGTGATTTGCGTCATGTTGATCTGGAAATCAATAAATGCAAAGAAAATATTGCTACCTTGGAGAAGAACTCCAATATGATTATGAAACAGATTCAGCTATCAACATTAGAGAAAATACTGGGAGAGTTGACCGTTAAACTGGATTCTTTAAACAGAGCAGCAGGCAAAACGGAAGAAAGAATCAGCCTGACAAGAGAGCTGGTAGCAAATGGGCAGATAGAACATGCTGAAAAATCAGTTATTTACGAGGAATTGGGGACGAAAACCGAGAATGCTTTGCCTGTTTGGAAGCAGGAATATGAGAAACAGACAGAGGATAAGTCCTTCTCAGAGTTTCAGGTTAATTACTTAAGACGGAGAAAAGCGAACCAGACAATTGTGGATAAGGCAATCGACGCCATGAAGGAAGCCATGGGCGAATATAAAACAGCCCATGATTTCGGAGCGCCGGCCACGATGGAAGGTTATCCGGATTTTGAAACAGAATATTTGAAGCTTAAGGATTCAGAACTTCTGCAGTATGAAGAAAAGGTAGATGCTGCCAGACAGGCAGCAGAAGAAGAGTTTAGAGAACAGTTCCTGTCCAAATTGCAGGAAAACATGAAGATGGCGCAGGCTGAGTTCAAAGAGCTGAATAAGGCACTTGATGATATTGTGTTTAGCAATGAAAAGTATGAGTTTCTATACATGCCAAGTAAAAGGTATAGACAGTATTATGAAATGATCATGGACGATTTCAATGCTATGCAGGGCGAATCCATTTTTAGCGGTTTGTTCCATGAGAATCATAAAGCGGTAATTGAAGAATTGTTTGAACGTCTTGCATTGGATAATGACAATAATGCGAAAGCATTGGATGAATTTACAGATTATCGAACCTATATGGATTATGATATCCGCATCATTCATAGTGATGGTAATTATTCTCTGTATTCCAAGGTGTGTGAGGAAAAGAGCGGTGGTGAGACGCAGACACCATTTTATGTGACGGTAGCAGCATCTTTTGTTCAGCTATATAAAAATAATATCGGTGGAGAAGCAATAGGTCTTGTGCTTTTTGATGAGGCCTTTAACAACATGGATGACGAAAGAATCGGTGGCGTTTTGGAATTCCTAAGAAGACTGCCATTACAGATTCTGATTGCAGCTCCCCCTGATAAAATACAGTATATCAGTCCGTTCGTTGAAGAAACGTTATTGGTAATGACTGATGAAAAGGTAAGCTTTGTAGAGAGGTATATCAATGGTGCAGTATGATCGTAAGGTATTAAATCATCTGCTGGATACATATGAGAATAGTTTGTTATCCACAGGGGAGAATAAGCGGACGATACAGATAGAGTTTCGTTTTACGAAAACATCAATCCCATCCTATTTTGATGAGAGTTCAGACGAATATGAAAGCATTCACGTTTTGATGAAACTATTGGAAAGCAAAAAGCTAATCCGTATTATTTGGAAGGATAACAAGCAGGATTATCTAATTCAGAAAGTCAGACTGATGACAGATCACATAGAAGAGGCTTATCAATATGTTGGACGCAAGTCAAAGCGAGGATTGGAAGAAGTAAATATCACTTTGCTTCAGAAATATATTGATGTGAAAGCACCTATTACAGTGGATTTTGTCAGGTATCTTCTGGAACGGTTGCAAAATCATCAGTCAGTCAAAGAATATATTTCGTTAGATAATATGAAGGAAACGGAGAAGTTTCTTCGGGCATGTGTATTGGTAGAACAAAATAGAAACCCATGCTATATCCGGGAATTTTCTATCGTACATTTTCAGGATTCTAAGTATTTTGAACAGATAGAAAGTCGTATTGCTAAAGTGTTCCGGCAATTTTCAGATGAATATTTGGAAATGGACACCTTGGAATTGTTAGCGGAATATGGGATTTATAGAACTCCTAACTATGTGTATTTTAAGGGGAACGCTAGGATTTCAATCGGTGAGGAGGTAGTAGATTTATCCTTGTTAAAGCAGGGGATAGGTATTTCCGGAGAAGATCTTGCAGGTATTCAGTTTTCTGATCTAAGCAGAATAAAGAAAGTAATCACAATAGAAAATCTTACTTCTTTTTTTAGATATTGGGAGGAGGATAGCCTTTTCATATACCTTGGCGGATATCATAACAGGATTCGAAGAACCGTGTTAAAAATGGTTTATGAGACAATTCCGGATGCAAAGTATTATCATTTTGGAGATATCGATGCGGGAGGATTTTCCATACTGCTGGATTTGCGGAAAAAGACAGGTATTCCATTCATGAGTTATCATATGGATTTAGATACGCTGAAGCAATATAGGCAATATGGAAAGTGTCTGACTGAGACAGATCGAAAGAGATTGGAGAAAATAGGAGAAGAGAAAGAATTTTGTGAGGTAATTGAATTTATGCTGAAGAAAAACATAAAGTTGGAGCAGGAATGCATTATT
>CAMBLS010000181.1 GCA_945868485.1 uncultured Lachnospiraceae bacterium
CTGAATCTCTAGAACCTGTAGGCTCCAAGACCGGCGCCCCCTCTTCTGCGCAAACTCGCGAAGTGGAAGACGGGGGCACATTTGTTAAAATGTAAAAAAATATTTTACATTACTGTTGATATTCCTTCTTTTTCTGCATATAATAAGAGTGAGAAAATAGAAGGAGGTCATCACAATGAAGTTTGATGAATTATTTGAACAGAGAAGTCTGGTGGCTTCAAAGTTGAAAGACTGTATTAGAGATTTGGGTTATACCAAGGTTTCTTTTGCTTCAAAAGCAGACATTTCAAGGCCTACGCTTGATAAGTTATTAAATGGCAGTATAGATAATAAGAGCTCATTTGATCGTCATTTGCAGAAAATATTAAAATTGTTAAACATGACAGTAGAAGATTTGATGTTATATCATTCTGCTCCAGTTAAGATAGATGCCCAGGCTGTATTTTCTCAGAATGCGCCTATGGATCATGAAATGAGTGACACAGCAAAGAAGCAGTATAATTTGCTACTGGATGTTATCGATTTATGCGCTATTTATTATTAGGGTTGCATGAAATGGAGGCGCGGTTGTATGAGTGAATTAATTACTGCTTCAAATTTGGATATTGTTATAAAAAAGAATCGAGAAATAAAGGACGAAGTATTAGCACAGGCTATTAAGTTGCAGACAAATCCTTCGATTATGAAGGTTGCTTCAGCTCCTCAGCTTGCACTACTCATTCTTCAAGGATTTGGATTAGTTCAGATGCCTATAGAGGATAAGTTTTTGAGTGGTGCAATATACGTTAAGGATAGTAAGATTATTCCGGTAGTTAATACGGCATTACCTAGAGCGAATCAGTATTTTGCTGCATGGCATGAAATATATCATTTGATTTTTGATAGAGTCTCATTTGATCATTTCATTGGAACTGATAACACGATGGAAGAAAGAAAAGCAGAGTGTTTTGCGGCATGTATGTTACTTTCTGGTGTTGATAGCTACTATACAGATCTTCCGGAAATGGATTTTATTTCGAAAATTTTCAATTGTATGGCAACATTTCAGGCTCCCTATAAAGCTGTTCTGGTTTCTCTTTATGAATACGCAATACAAAGTGAAAACGAGAAACTTTGTGACAGGATAAAGGAGGTATTCGATCTTCAGTTTGATGATTTGCCGGATAGATTTAGAATGCTTGGTCTTGACGATAGTTTAGTCAGACCTTCCTATGTAGTTAATACTTCTTCATTAAAAGAAAGAATCAAGAAGAGTATGGATGAGAATCCAGAACTGAATTACCACAAGGATAATGAGGAGTATTTAGCGAATATTATGGCTGAAATAGCTATGATAACGAGGAGGGTTGAATGATAGAAATAAATAAAGTCACAGAATTAGATGATAAAAGACATATCGCCCTTTTGGATACAACATCGATTTCCTTTATGCAGGGGCTGAGTGTGAAAGGATTGCAACCAGAAGTTATATTGAAAGATTATGATTTGGTTTTGATTCCAGAATGGGTCTTAACTGAAATTAATGATGCTCCTGGAAGAGCAGACTATGTACAAAAACTGATAGAACAGGGATATCCGATATACTGCATTGAAGAGGGAGCATATACAGATTTGGCGAATGGAGAAGAGGGCAATTTGTATCAGATAGTCCTTGCTTCAACAAGTCGATTGGCAAGAATTAGAAGTTATTTGCGTCAGTATATTGGGAAAGCAGATCCGCTTGATATGGATGCATATAAAGACTGGATTAAAAAGTTGTATGATGAGTGGCCGATACCTGGAGAAACGTTATCAAATGGTAGGATAAGAAAGAAAAATGCTGGTGAAGTGTCAATTACAATTTTAGCTGAGATTGTATCATGGTATTATCCTGAAACTAAGGCATTAACCGTATATTCACAAGATGGAGATACATATGAATTTCAGAGAAAGGCCGAGGCGGATTTGAGACATGTATTCGCAACAAGAACGCCAGTGCCGGTTTCCTATAAGAGTAATGATGCTATATTATGCCAGTTGGTAAGAGATGGGGAAATTAACATAGATAATCTTAGGGATTATAGAAAAGATGTACGTAAGATTACCTATAGTAAAGAGCAGGACGATCATTCGATTATTTTGGTTACAGAATTAGTGGATAACGAATTATTCGCCCAGCTTGTTTTAGATAAAACAGTACATATTATTTTTTAGCATGGGAAAGCGCTTGTAGAAATGCAGGCGCTTTTATAATGCAGAAATTTAGAGGATGAGAACCTGCTCACATGCGCTGTGCAAGTACAGGTCAAGTCACAGGTCAAGTACAGGCCAAATCGAAATAATGATGGAAGGAGGTATGACCATGGCAGGAAGAAAGCCAAAGCCTACAGCTGTTAAGAAGTTGGAAGGCAATCCGGGAAAGAGAAAATTGAATAAGAAGGAGCCAATTCCGGCAAAGGGAATACCTGAATGTCCGGATTGGTTATTGCCTGAGGCTAAGAAAGAGTGGGAGCGTCTGGCGGATTTGATGAATCAGATGGGTGTTCTTACAGAAGTGGACATGGCAGCATTTGCTGCATATTGTCAGTCTTATGCAAGATGGAAAGAAGCACAGGAGCACATTACCTCTGGAGGCTCAACCTTTGAAACAGATAAAGGATATCAGCAGCAGACACCTTGGGTAGGAATTGCAAATACTAATCAGAAGTTAATGCTGCAGGCAGCATCTGAGTTTGGACTTACGCCGTCATCCAGATCACGTATTGTGGCTGGTAATGCTAAGGGTAAGGAACCTGAGGATGAAATGGAGGCTTTACTTGGGGGTGATTCTTAATGGCAAAGGAACCAAGACCAAAGGGATATCCAAAGCTTAAGAATTATAAGCCCTCTCAGTTCATGCTTCCTACTTCTCATTATGATAAGAAGAAAGCAGACAGGGCAGTAACCTTTATTGAAAACCTTTGCCACACAAAAGGAAAATGGGCTGGAACACCATTCTGGTTATTGCCATGGCAGGAGCAATTGATAAGAGATATCTTTGGAATTGTTAAACCCGATGGAAATAGGCAGTTTCGAACTGCATTTGTTGAAATATGTAAGAAGGTAGGTAAGAGCGAATTGGCAGCAGCTGTCGCTCTTTATCTTTTATACGCAGATAATGAGCCAAGTGCTGAGGTATATGGTGCAGCTGCGGATCGTCAGCAGGCTTCCATTGTATTTGATGTAGCAAAGCAGATGGTTGAGATGTCACCTGCTCTGATGAAGCGTTCAAAGTTGATGGCGGCAACCAAGAGAATTGTCAATTATGGTAATGCCGGTTACTATCAAGTGCTTTCAGCTGAGGTTGGCGGTAAGCATGGATTTTCAGTAAGTGGTCTGGTGTTTGATGAGATTCATACCCAGCCGAATCGCCAGCTATACGATGTTCTTGCTAAGGGTTCATCGGATGCGAGACAGAATCCGCTTCACTTCATAATCACTACTGCAGGAAATGACAGACATTCCATTGCATATGAGCTTCATACAAAGGCGGTGGATATCTTAGAGGGCAGGCGTGTGGATCCAACCTTTTATCCTGTGGTCTATGGACTTAAGGATGATGAGGACTGGGAGGATGAAGCAAACTGGTATAAGGTCAATCCTTCCCTTGGATATACCGTTGATATTGAAAGACTCCGGGATGCTTACAGAGAAGCAAAGCAGAATCCGGCGGATGAGGTTACGTTTAAGTGGCTTCGTCTGAATATTTGGGTGAGCTCAACTACTGCATGGATCCCGGATGCTATCTTTATGAAGGGTAGTGACCCGATTAATATGAGATTGCTGGAAGGAAGGGATTGTTATGCCGGATTGGATTTATCAAGTACAGGAGATATTACAGCTCTGGTACTGATATTTCCGCCAAGGGAAAGTTATGATTACATCATTATTGATTGTATGCCATCGCTTGGAATGCTGACAGTAAATGCACTTGCTGCGTCTGATTCTGTATTGATTCCGGTGCAGGCAGCTTATCTTCCGGTCAAAGGTTTACAGCAGTTGATTAAGACAATTGGCAGAGTGAAGCGCCAGCTGAATCCTCGATATTCTGTATCAGCAGTATCCTTACGACAAAGAATTATTGGATGGGATTTATGATTTGATTTTGGAGACAGTACTATGTAGGAGTGGCAACGTGATTATTGCCAGTAATGAGTATCCGGTGCAGTTAGTCAAGTCAAAATTTTTGAAGCTGAACAGTACCCACATCCAATATGTGATGGACTGTCTGAAAGAAACTACATCCAAAGTGCGTAATATCAAAAAGTATTTGTTAGCGGCATTATTTAATGCACCATCCACAATGAAAAGCTATTATCAGGCAGAGGTAAATCATGATATGCCACAGTTTGCTGTGAGAGCGATTTAGTAAGAACAAATTGAGAAAGTTGAGGAAATTGACCATGTATAATGATTATGAGGAATCTTTTTATTATGATAAACCAAGTTCCATAAGCTCCGGAGTTTCCGGTGAAGTGGTGGGCCTTGGATTGGGTCTCGGTGTCGGTTTGATATCAACTATTATATCAGGACTACTTTTCCTGATTGCCAGAATTGATATTCTGAGTTCATCATTACTGGGATTGCTGTTTTATCTGCTGACATATAGGTATGAATGGAATAAGCCTGCATATATCATTGGAGTTATAGCAATTGTATTGGTATCAATGATGTTACAGCATTTTTTTAAGGTGTTTCGGATTCTATATGGGATATTCACCTGTGTTGCAGTATCGCTGTTTGTCTCTGCTTTTATTGGATATAGTACAGATGCATACATGTATAAGACTAGATGTCGTGTTGTGGAGCAGACTTGTGCAGGAAGTGATTGTGAAAGCAAAGGATGATATTAGATTATCTTCAAGAATGGATTTGAAGTAAGAGTATAGAAATAGGAACTGACGGCACTCAGGCAGAAATGCATGGGTGTCTTTTCATAATATAAGGAAAAAGAGTTTATTGTACAAATTGCTATACAAATATACGACTTTAAAGGTATACTTGTTGAAATTGTATTTATTCACATTTTTTCTTGTAGAAAAAAATAACAAATAGTGTTATAATCAACATATGTCGGAAATAGAGGTGATAATATGCCAAGACCTAAAAGATGCAGAAGAGTCTGCAGTGAACCGGAATATTCATGTTTTGAACC
>CAMBLS010000182.1 GCA_945868485.1 uncultured Lachnospiraceae bacterium
ATGAAGAGACAGCGTTCTATTATCTTAAGAGCAGGTACTACGATCCCTGGGTGGGGAGGTTTATAAATGCGGATAGTGTTATAGCTGGTATTGGAGGTTCTATACAGGGGGATAATATGTTTGCATATTGTTGCAACAATCCCGTAAATATGTCTGATAATTCGGGACATTGGCCCAAGTGCATAGAGAAGGTTATTAATTGGGTTAATGACAAAATGGTTCAGCCTGCTAAAAAGTTTGTTACTGATATTGTTGAGGATATTAAAAATTTCGATATAAATAACCAAAGAGAAGAAAAGGCATTGGAATCAAATTATTTTTCTACTTATAAAGGTGTTCCAGTAATCAGGATTGGCGGTAATCGTTCAGGCTCGTTTGGTGCAATTTTTTTGACAAGGGAGACTAATGGAAGAAATAACCCAGAAGATGTTGTTCGGCACGAATATGGGCATACTAAGCAGTTACAGCAGCCAGGCATAGTGAAATATGCCATAGATATAGGTATACCCTCTGTATTGGAGATTGGCGGAGGTGATTACTACAGTAGGGTTTGAGAGATAACCGCTGACATTTATGGTGGGGTACAATCCAGACATCATGCAAAGGAAGATATTGAGGCGGGATTTTCATATTTGGAACTCAGTAAATGTAGCGGACCTTTTGTGTGGGTATTTATGGACTGAAGGTGGTGTCAAAAATGAAGGGCAGAATTTTAGGCTTAAAAAAGGGTGTTCTGGTAATTTCTTTACTGTGTTTACTCGTCTTTTCAACTTCTTGTACGGCAAGGAAAATGAAAGACTATTACTCACAAAAAAACAATTATGTTAATGCGACAGGGATAGTGACCCACATTTCTTATAATGAGGATAAATCAGCATTGTATTTAGGTTTTTCAGATTTAACTCCACAATTTGATGACGATAGTTTCAAAATTGTTGGGGATAACGTACTGATTGTTCAACAGAACGGTATAGACGAGAAAATTAAAATTGGAGATCAGGTTGACTTTATTACTGCTCCAAAATATTTTGGCGATGGATATGTTATGCCAATTGTTGCCATTTCTGTTGATGGAGAAGAGCTGCTGAGTTTTGATGAAGGTTATAAAAATCTGATGAAACTGTATTAGGTAGGGCAGTATCGCCAGATACAAATATATCCTTTGGGAATAAGGTGGTAAGCTATGTTTATAATTCCTGGGGAGCCCCGTTAACAACGGCAGACAGTTCAGGAATGGATATCGCAGGACTGAACCCGTTCCGCTACAGGTGTTACTGCTATGATGAAGAGACAGCGTTCTACTACCTCAAGAGCAGGTACTATGACCCTTGGGTGGGGAGGTTTATCAACTCAGACGGATATGTATCTACCGGACAGGGATTACTTGGTACTAATATGTATGCTTACTGTAGTAATAACCCTATAAATTGGTTTGATTCAACTGGACATTTCTGGAGTGAGATTTTTGGGTTTGCCAACACGGCTGCATCTGAAATCGGTAAAGCAATGGGGATTATGCTTCCGGTATATGCTGGTTGTGGTGGGGTCGCAGTAGCTGACGGACCACTTCCTTTTGGTGACATTGTTGCCATAGCGGGTGTTGCGGTATTGACAGCTGGTGCAATCGGATATGGAATTTATCAAGCAGCAAAAGCACCATCAATATCCATGTCAAAAGTTGAAGAAAAAGAAAAGGATATTGCAGTTTCACCTTCTCCTACGGTTATATATAGGTATGGTGGTACTAATCCGGGAAATTTGACGCCTAGGGCAAAAGATAAATATACCGGTTTATCCTTCTCTACGGTGCCAATGCCCGGTGCAGCCATGACTACGATAGAAGCTTTAAATGCGACTGGGCTTGTATATGCTGTTCGCGATAGAGCAACACATGTTAGTGTAAGACCCATCGGCGGAACAATGGATGACTGGATAAATGCTGGTTCAAGTTCCGTTTGGACACAAGCTGTAAAATCAGTTGTAATTAAATGGGATGGAGTGAATTGAAATGACTAATATTGATTATATTATGAGTCTGATCGATTGGAATAAAAGTATAAACGAGCAGGCAGACGGAATCAAATTGGCAGAAGATGTTGAAAATATTAATGTATTTCTACAACCCTGTAATAAAGACTATAATAAAAATGTTTGGGACAATTGCGCAAAAATTTTATCCAGGAGAACGGATGATGAATTGTCTCCATATTTGGTCGAATTGTTAGAATGGTTGCAAGATTTGAATTGGCCAGGAGCTTTTTGTATACTTGACAGATTGCAAAGATATGCAGATGCTTCTTCTTATAATTTGGCATTTAATACTTGTCTTAAATATGCACAAGCATTAGAAGATGATGTTTGGGAGAATAATTTGAGAATGATAAAAAGAAAAAACTGATTTTTTTAACGGCATCGGCAAGTGTCGTCGTTGAGGCATAAAAGGCAGAATGTTGGAATAATTTCAATCTCTTAAAAAGGTTTCAGAAATCCTTTTGATAAGTACCGCAGTAGCCCAACAGCAATGCTTGTCGGGAACATATGGATGTTTAATTTCTTGTAACGAGAATAAATCAGTATAGTATTTGGAATTTACACATATATCCTTTAGAAATAAAGTTGCATGGTATGATTTCCAATTGACAGCAGAAATGCTGATAAGAAAAATTTGTGTTGATGAAGAAACAGGTGAAGGGAGATTTTCTTTCATCTGTTTTTTCTTGTGATTCAGCAGAGTGCAGAAGACAGGTGTTGTTCATGAAAGCGCATCAGGCGAATTCCTCTGGCATTATGCAGAAAATCTGCTTACTTATCATGATATGTCGAAGAGATGGGTGTATGGAAGCAGCCAACATGGTGACAGAAGCCCGCTATAAGTATTATTACTATCTGTTCAATGTTCAGGACGATGTCACCAGGGTTGTTTCATGAAGATATTTTAAAATTCTAAAAAGATCAGATTTCATCGAGGGTTATACATGCTATACATAAGCGTGTATAACCCTCGACTTTTAGGTCAAGTAGAGGTATAATGTCTATAAAGTATAGGTATGCACCACCTATACGGAAAGGAGAGGACATTATGCCAGTAACTGAGAAAAAATATCCAGAATGGGTTCAAAAACACCGTGTAAAGGGAACTACCGTGAAAAAAAAGGGGGATTCTTATTACCTTTATAAAAGAACATCCCGGCGTGTAAAAGGGAAAAAATATCCGCAGCCGGTCGATACTTATATCGGCATTATTACTCCGGAAGGGGTAATACAAAGCAACAAAAAGAAGGTATCTTTAACAGATGCAGAAGTATGGGAATACGGGTTTTCAAAAGCTGTCTGGGAATTGTGCCCGGATGACTGGAAAAAACCATTAGGGGATGATTGGGAAGATGTACTTTCTATTATTCTTTTCAAGCAATCTCCAACTTCTTATATCCAGAAAAAACGAACGATGAAAAAAGAATCGGATTTTCGTTATCAGTTTGCAGCTCAGATATCGTCTTTGTCCCGCAGAATATATAAAAAATGGGGCGTGGGTCTGGAAGAACTGCATAAGTTAGAGACAATCTATTTAGTATGTCTGGATAAAACTGAAATCATTTCAAAAGTTAATGAGGAACAGCAGGAACTTCTGGAGAAAATACAGGTGGCTCTGGAAATGTGCTGAAAAACCATTTCTGACAGAAAAACTGATTCATTATTTCAGGCAGATCCCAGATTATCGATGCAACAGAGAGAAAAGACACGATCTGGCAGAAATGCTGGTATGTGTCACAATCGGATTTCTTTGTGGCAGGACAACGATCCGCAGGAGTCTTAACTGGTGCAAACATAACCTGGAATGGCTGCGGAAACATATGGAATTGAAATACGGGATCGCCTCGCCTTCCACGATTAGTCGGATGCTGAGCGGAATTGATGAGGAATTAGCCTTGTGTGCTTTTATGGAATGGATTGGAGAAATCGTGGACTCGAAGAATACCCATCTTGCAATTGACGGGAAAGCACTCTGTGGCGCAACGGAAAAGACAAAATGTGCGGCAACTCCAATGATTTTGAACGTCGTGGAAACTGTCCGGGGATTGCTGCTTGCACAGCTTCCTGTAGATTCAAAGACGAATGAGATTGCGGTGATTCCTGAATTGTTGAAACTTCTGGATATCAGTGGAAGTATTATAACGATTGATGCGATTGGAACGCAGACCGCAATCATGGACCAGATCCATGAACAGGAAGGACATTTTGTGCTGACAGTAAAGAAAAACCAACCAGAGGCTTATGAGGAGATCCATACGTTCATGGACAAACTGGAAGCGGAAACTGCTAAAAAGAAAAAAGGCGAAACTACAGATCCTGTAATGCGGGAGTATCTTGAGAAATATGAAGAAATCAGTCAGATGGAAAAAAATCGGGACAGAAATGAGTATAGGACTTGTCAAATATGTAAAGATGCCTCAAACCTGACCAAAAGCCGAAAAGAATGGGCGAACGTTCAGAGTATTGGACGGATCAAGCAGGTAAGAGTGCCGGTTGAAAGGGACAGCCAGAAGAACGATGTCACTCCATCCAGGGAAGAGTTTATGAAAAAAGGATCCAGAAGAGTTCCAGGACCCTCTGCGGAAGAAGGGGTCGGAAAGGATATTCAGTGTACCGCACTGATAACAGACCTTATTCTTACCGCAGAGGAGCTGGGCAGCATAAAAAGAATGCACTGGTCAATAGAAAACCGGCTCCATCATGTGTTGGACGACACATTCAGGGAAGATCGCTCACCTGCCAAAAAATCCCGAAATAATCTGGCGCTCATCAGAAAATATGCATATAACATCCTGCGTCTGGCAATGCACGAGACAGGTATCACAAATATAATGACAGAAATGATGGACTGTTTTTGTGACAACGCAGACTTGCGAGAACGATATGTGTTTAAAGGCATAGCCGGTTTGTATTGACTATGTATAAAGAATGTCTCTGAAAAAAGGCATTGTAAAGGGGATAGGGATAATTTGCGCTTTTTTATGTGAGCAGATTGACAGAAACAATATGGGAGATGTAGAATTAAGATTGTATGAGTTAGAAATGCTCTTGAAATAGTTCGTGAAACAACCCTGTGGCTTTGAGTGATCTGATTGACATTGTAGGCAGAAATCTTTATAATATAAATGA
>CAMBLS010000183.1 GCA_945868485.1 uncultured Lachnospiraceae bacterium
GCTCCTGAACAAACATTTTCAATTTCTTGTAACCGATTCCGAAATACTCCGATGCTTCATTCAATGTTAAAGTGTACTTTTGCCACCAAGGCAGTTCTCTTTTTTCGCTACCGTTCATTTCAGGCACCTCCCTTCTAACTTCCTAAGCGCCTTTTGACGAGATAATTCCGGTAAATGCCGAAAAAAGACAAAAAAATAAGACCTGCAGGTATTTCTATCCGCAGGCCAACTTGAATCAATAAATATCAGCTCAATCTTCTTCAACTATCTCATACTCAGGATCTTCAAACTCATCCTCATCGTATTCATAGTCTCCTGGATTAGACCAATGTAATGTCTCAGCTCCAGTTCTGGCGCAGGAGCACAGATACAAAGCATACTCTTCAGCCTCTTCCTCTGTTGCAAATACCTCATCCTGTTCCTCACCGTCAAAAATAATTTTGAATCTTGCCATCGTAATGTCCTCCAATCTTTCTTCTATTAAACATACTGCCTAAGCCATTCAGGCATATTAGGATCATCAAGAGCCCATGATTCCTCTTCATGTTCATCCTCTTCCCAGTTACTTTCATCTCCGTCAAAGAATTTCTGTCTGTGACACTTGTACTTAACTATCTGGTCACCTTCTAGCCTGTACTCGTTCCAGTAGTAATTCTGCTTGCCGTAGCCCTTCCATTCATTAGTTGTGTAAATAGTCATGTGCCTTCTCCTTTCGCTTCCAATGAAATTATATTTTAAAGATATCTAACCTTCCATTATGTACATCATTATGATGTTTTTGGCATCCAGTAATACTTGAAATCACCAAATGCAATGGTCTTTGCACCGGCTGCCGCAGTAGGCATGAATGCAGAAGTCTTCACAGGTCTGCCAAGAATCGTGTCCGGAGTACCTGCAACCAAAGAAGGCTGCCATAAATACTGTCCGGTAGAATCCTTCAGCTTACGGATCTGCTTCACAGTCGCATCATTCAGTAACCAAACCGCATTCTTACGGTAAGGAGCCTTCAAACTGTAGAAGAGGTCAATCACCTCATCTGCAGTAATGGCAGTTGCAGAAGCAGCTGTCACACCTACCTCAGCACCACCGGCAGCTGCAAGAATACCAAGCGGCTTGCCCTTGCCATCGCCATAGAAGAAGGACTCTTCCTCTCTGGAACCGATACGTCTTGCAAACTCCTTGGAGATATATGCCTCAAGGTCAAAGACACTGTCAGCAAGAAGCTCCTCAGAAACCTTAATCATGGTTCCAAGCTTGTACGCACCGATAGATACCTGGCTGAATGCATCATCAGATTCCTGATAAGCACCCTCTTCGTCTACCCAGCTTGCAGAACCCTTGGATGCCACAACCGGAATCTTGCGATCACCACTGGAAGTACGGATCACATGGGCAAGAGTACGGAATACATTCTCTTCCTCAAGTGCTTCCACCAGAGTTCTCTCAAATTCATCAGGAACAAGGTATCCACCCTCAGAATCCGTACCTTCCTGAAGTGCATTCAGCACGGAAGGCATCGGAGCCTTAACTCTCATTGCATTCCAGAAGGAGCACTTATACTCATCAGAAGCACGACCGTTCTTCTCCTTCTCATCCTTACCCATCTTGGCACCCGGCTTTCCGGTAAGCGGAGTGCTGGTAGCCTTGGAAAGCTCTGCATCAATGACAGCCTGTCTCTCCAGTCTCTCAATCTCCTTCCCAAGATTCATAACATCCTGCTCCATCTTGTCGTAGGTCGCAGTATCTTCCTCGGAGAGCATACCGTCTGCGCCTCTCTTGGCATCCAGAAACTGCTTTGCAGCATCCCATGCCTTTGCTCTTTTCTCTCTCAGTTCTAAAATCTTACTCATCGTCTTTTCCTCCATTTGGATAAAATAAAACGGCTGCATCTCTGCAACCGCCTGTGTCAATTTGTTTCCTGCCATTATCAGCACGATAACAGCGATAATCTCTTCTCCAGCTGATCCACCGGAGTTCTCTTTTCTGCCGGTTTCTTAGGCGGAATCAGTTTGGAAAGCATGGAATTCATAACCGCCTGTCTGGAAAACATCACAGGAGCACTCATCTCATCACCAACCGTAATTCCTACACCAGCATCATTAGTTACATCACCCTGTCCATCACCGAACAGGATCTTATCTGCAAAGCCAAGTTCCATTGCCTTTTTCGCATTGAACCAGCTCTCTGCATCCATGAGCTTTGAAATCTTGTCTCTTGCAAGACCGGTCTTAATTTCATAAGCATTCATGATGGATTCCTTCACTTCATCCAGCATCTTCACCGCTTTCTTCATTTCCTCAGAATCTCCGATAGCGATGGTCGCCGGATTGTGAATCATCATCATTGCCACAGGGCTCATCTCCACCGTTGTTCCAGCCATTGCAATCACAGAAGCCGCCGAAGCAGCAAGACCATCAATCTTGACCGTCACATCGTATGGATAATCCATCAGCATGTTGTAAATCTGAGCCGCCGCAAACACATCCCCACCAGGGCTGTTGATCCAGACTGTAATCGGACCATTTCCTGCACCAAGCTCATCCTTGAAAAGCTTTGGAGTCACCTCATCCCCATACCAGGTCTCATCTGAGATTTCCCCATTCAAAAAGAGCGTCCTCGTTTCAGAGCCGCTCTCATCCTGATTCTTTATCCAGTTCCAAAATTTTCTCTTCATTAACTATGTCCTCTCTTTCTGACTGTCTGATCAGGCTGCCCTCTGTTTTGCTCGGTTTCTTCCTTAGTCTGTTCTGTATCAACACTTCCCTCAGAAGCACCTGCCGCAAAAATTCCTGCATCCGCCAGTTTAGTCATATTTCCATTGATGAGATACAAATCACCACCGGCCTCTTCCGGAATGCGGTCAAGGTTTTCAAGCTCACGGATATCATTTGCCGACATCCAGCCATTCTGCCTTGCTGTCGCATAACCATTCATTCGGCTCTGGTAATCGCCTCTGAGCAATCCGTCTACATTGAACTTAAAGAAATAGGTCTTTTTCTCTTCCGGTGTAAGAAGGGCTCTGACCATTGCCTGCTCCCACCTTGCCACCCAGGGATCCAAAGTGTACTTCACAAACTCCAGTGACTGCTGCTCAATATTAGAAAAGCTCGACTTCTCCAGATCGCCAACCATGTGAGGCGGCACTCTGAAAATTCGAGCTATCTCATCAATCTGAAATTTTCTGGTTTCCAAAAACTGCGCTTCATTCGGACTAATGGAAATCGGCGTGTACTTCATTCCTTCTTCCAGAACTGCAACCTTATTGGCATTGGCAGAACCGCCAAAGGTTGACTGCCAGCTCTCACGAACCCTAGAAGGATCTTTAATGGTTCCCGGATGCTCCAGCACCCCTGAAGGAGCCGCCCCATTTGCAAAGAACTTCGCTCCATACTCTTCACAGGCAATCGCCATACCAATGGCATTCTTCGCCATCGCTATCGGGCTGTACCCCACAAGACCATCAAATCCCAGTCCCGGAATATGAAGTACATCGTGTGGCTGCAGCCTCACCGTAGAGCCCTTCAAAGTATGTGCATCATCCGTACTCATGTTGTACTCGTAATAAAGCTGTCCATCCCCATCCCGATTTACCGTCATTCTGTCCGGCATCAGGGGATAAAGCGCAATAATCTCGCCCCTTGCATTTCGGATAATCTGACTGTACGCATTCCCCCAAAGAAGCAAATGCGTCATCAAGGTCTCTCGGAATACAAACGAAGTCATCTCCGGATTTGGTTCATCGTGGAGCAAGAAATAAAGCGGATGATCCACCGCCTTTTCCTTGCCTCCATCCTTGGTATATCTGTAAAACTGTAATGGAAGTCCAGCCACAGCCTCTGACAATATCCTCACGCAGGAGTACACCGCCGTCATCTGCATCGCTGTTCTTTCATTCACTCTTTTTCCAGAAGTTGAACCTCCCATAAAGAACGAATACGCACTACCCGAAGTTCTGTCTGTGGGAGCATCCCTGCCCCGAAATATGCTGCTTATACTATTGAATAATCCCATATCTCACTATCTCCTTATCTGAAAATATCACTCCATGCCCTTACTATCTGTATGAAACCCGTAACTGCCAAAGCAAGCAAACCAACAATCACTATAAGAACAAAAGCAACCATCTTTCCCATAAAAATCTCCATAATAAAAGCACCTACCATTTCTGATAGATGCTTCCACCCTTCTAGTTATCATTCAATTGTTTATTAATATCTCTGCCACCATACATAATACGTATAATACTAACGGTAGCACTGGTTTCATCTGGCAGATAAAACACCAAATAATTATCCACCGGCAAAACTCTAAGCCCCTGACTATGCCAAGGTTCTTCCTCGTATAATCTGTGTCGCATTGGCATTTGTTCAAGAGAACGGACAGCCTTCATAATGCGTTCTGTTTGTCCGGCAGCTGTTTCAGGTACCAACAATTCATACGCAATATATTCGTAAATGTCCCTCAAATCCTGTCTTGCTTCGGCGGAATATGCCACATGAAAAATCATATGCCAAAATCTCTTTTCATTTCAGCTTCAATGGCATCTGCTGAGTAAACTCTGCCAGCTTTTACATCAGACATACCTTTTTCAATTTCTTTATCAAATTGTTCTTTCGTAAGAGAACCATAGGCCAACGGTGCCGTTCTTGGTAATTTCATTTCAAATGGAATTCCATTTTGCAAAACAATCTGCCGTAGAAACATTCCTACTGCATTTGACATTGGAATTCCTAACTGATCTAATACACTTTCAGCCTGTTCTTTAAGTTCAGGCTCAACTCGTGCAAATACATTTGCTGTTCTTGCCATAATCATCGCCTCCTTCAACTGTATTCTATCACAAATGCTTGCAAATGGCAATCTGTTTGCAAGCATCTTATTTATGAATATTATATGGTTGAGGCGTCTAATTTATTCCTCAGCTCAGCACCCTCGTCACAAAAACAGCCTAAAACACCAACAATCCTCTCTCATCATAAACACTTCCCTGCGGCTCACCCTGATTTCTCAGGCATCTGTCCAGATCCATTATGGAAGCAACAATTCCATCAATCTTTTCCTTCGACTTAGCCTTAGTAACCTTAATATTTTCCGCGGCATCCGTCTCAATCACCACATTACCTGCCATCCATCGAAGCACCG
>CAMBLS010000184.1 GCA_945868485.1 uncultured Lachnospiraceae bacterium
GGACGGCAGATAACAGAAAAGCAGGAAGATACGGTTTTTACAGGAGAAAAGGAAACGCTTTATCTGTGGTATACGGATGAAGCGCTTACTTCATATCTGAGCAGTGCTGCCGTTACCTACAATGAAACTCACGATGTGCGTATTGTTCCGGTACTGGAATCAGGATTGGAATACCTGGAAAAGATTAACCAGGCATCGCTGGAAACCAATGCGCCGGATTTGTATATCCTGAGCCACGATTCACTGGAAAAGGCATATCTGGCGGGACTGGCAAGTGAGGTTAAGCCTTCAGAAGAAGGCTTTATGGAGAATGCCTATATTGAAACCGGATTACAGGCAGCAACCTATAAGGACAAGATTCTGGGTTATCCATTTTATTTCGAGACCAGTGCACTTTTGTATAATAAGACCTATCTGGAGGATATGGCAAAGAAACTGCTTGAGGAAGAAGGGAATCAGGCAGCGGCAGAGGCAGCAGAACAGATTGATGCCAAGGTTCAGGAAATTCTGCCTGCTACCATTGAGGATATTAAGAACTTTGCAGATGAGTATGATGCACCTGAGCAGGTAGAAGGTGTATTCAAATGGGACGTAACGGATATCTTTTATAATTACTTTTTTGTAGGAAATGCCATTAACATGGGCGGAGAAGCAGGATGGGATACGACGCAGATTGACATTTACAATCTGGATGCCATCAAAAACCTGCGGGTATATCAGGAACTAAATCAGTTCTTTTCCATCGAAACAAGTGAAAGCAGCTATGATGCCATACTTGACGAGTTTATGGCGGGGAAGATGGTATTTACCATTGCTACTACCGATGCAGTTTATAAACTGGAAAATGCGAAATCGGAAGGGGTGTTTGCATATGATTATGGAATTGCCCTGACACCGGATATCGATGAAGAGACAAAGAGCAGATCACTTTCCATGACAAACTGTGTTGTGGTAAATGGATATTCGGAAAATAAGGAGGCGGCAAATGATTTTGCCAGCTTTTTGACAACCCAATACAATGACAGCCTATATACCAGAAGTGATAAGGTTTCGGCAGCAAAGGAAGTATCTTATGAGTATGTTGCTTTGAACGAGTTTGCATCAGAATATGAAGAGTCTGTTTCCATGCCCAAGATGGTGGAAACCAGCAATTTCTGGGTACAGCTTGAGGTGGCATTCTCACAGATTTGGAATGGGGCAGATGCCAATGAGAAGCTTAAGGGGCTTTCAGAGCAGATTATGTCTCAGGTGACCGGGGAGACTTATGAGGAGGAATATCTGGAGGAACCTAAAGAGCAGGAAGAAGAGACGGAATATCTGGATGAGGAATACTACAGACAGGAAGCAATGGAAGAAGAATAGAAAGCAGATTGAGTGTGAATAGAGAGAGGGACAAAAACCTCTCTCTATTTCCATTTAAAAATAATGATTCCGACAATGGCAATCAACATTCCGATAACCTTTCGCCATTCAAGGGGCTGTTTCTCTATTCCGAACCAGCCAAGAAGTTCTATCACATAGGCAATAATCAATTGTGCAATAACAATTAGCATGACTGCTCTGGCAGGACCTAAAAGAGCCATGCTTTTGATAACAGTATAAGTTATGAATGCACCAATTGCACCACCAAGCAGCATATACTTCGGTTCTATTCTGAGCAGAGCCGTAAAAGAAGATCTGTCCGCTATAATCCATGCCCCAAGACATACCAGCAGGGCGGTAAATTGAACGAATGTATTTGCCACCCAGATGCTGGAGGACTTGGTAACCTGCGTGTTGAAAACACCCTGAATGCTCATTAATGCACCGGAGATCAGTGCAATCAAAAGTCCAATCATAGAGGCCTCCTTTAATTTTCTGATAGTTTATCATATCCACATGATAAAAAATTATTCATACAGATGTCATTGTCTGCAAAATTTGGGAGAAGATTTGGCTTGTCAACAATCTGAAATTACTTTACAATGAAATGGTATCGTTATAAGGGGCTTTCTGTCAGACAGAGAGGTGATAACGATGAATAGAAAATTTCAAGCAGCAGCAGGAATTTTGGTGCTGTCTTTTTGTGTTTTGTCAGGCTGTGAGAAAAAGCAGCAGGATTTGGTGCTTCTTTCGGCAGAGGGGACTGTCAGGGCAGAGGAAATCAAAATGGAGGACTTTGGTTCTGAAGAATTGCGGACAGATGAAAGCCGGGCAGACAATAGTACAGTCGGGAACAGTGCATCTGCAGAGAGACTTGAAGAAATTCCGGAAAGGGAAATCTATGTGGTGCATATCTGCGGTGCTGTAAGAAATCCAGGAGTCTATCAGATGAATGCGGGCAGTCGTGTTTATCAGGTTATTGATGAGGCAGGAGGGCTCTGTGAAGATGCAGCCGGGGATTATTTAAATCAGGCAGACATCCTTAAGGACGGAATGAAAATTTATGTTCCAACCAAAGCAGAGGCAGAAGAATCAGGCAGTAACAATTGGCAAAGTCAAGTTATACCTGTAACAGAGGATGAGACTCCGCTTGTCAATATTAACACAGCAAATGAGGAACTGTTATGCACGCTTTCAGGAGTTGGCAGCAGCAGGGCAAAGAGCATTATTGCATATCGAGAAAAAAATGGGGTATTTCAAAAGATAGAAGACATTATGAACGTCGAGGGGATTAAAGAGGGACTATTTCAAAAAATCAGAGACAGTATTACTGTGTAGGTTGTGCCTGTGTTTGTGTCACAGGCTTTAGAAAGGGATGGATTAGTAAAATGGCGAAGAAAGTTCTGGTAGTAGACGATGAGAAACTGATTGTGAAGGGAATACGTTTCAGTCTGGAACAGGACGGAATGGAAGTGGATTGTGCCTATGATGGTGAAGAGGCACTTGAGATGATTCAAAAAAAAGAATACGATATCATTCTACTTGATGTTATGCTCCCCAAGCTGACCGGCTTTGAGGTGTGCCAGCAGGTTAGAGAGTTTTCCAATGTTCCGATTGTTATGCTGACTGCCAAAGGTGAGGATATGGACAAGATTTTAGGTCTGGAGTATGGGGCAGATGACTATATTACAAAGCCCTTTAATATCCTTGAGGTTAAGGCCAGAATTAAGGCAATTATCCGACGTACTTCTCCAAAACCCAAGGAAGCAGCGAAGGTGATTGAAAGCGGAGACATGAGGCTTGATTGTGAAGGAAGAAGGGTATATGTAGCTGGAAAGGAAATTAACTTGACAGCTAAAGAATTCGAGCTTCTTGAGCTGCTTGTAATGAATGCTAATAAGGTATACAGCAGGGAAAATCTTCTGAAACTGGTGTGGGGAAATGAATATCCGGGGGATGTGCGTACCGTTGATGTGCATATCCGCAGGCTTCGTGAAAAGATAGAGCAAAATCCCTCTGAACCCAAGTATGTACATACAAAATGGGGTGTAGGTTATTATTTTGCATAATGCCACAGAGCTAAAGGGAAGGGCAGTGCCATTATGGCTGAGAAATTTAAAACAATTCTAAAAAAATTTAAAATAGGGCGGAGCCTTAAGTTCCGCCTGTTTATCATTATTTTTCTGATGGGATTGATTCCCAGTGTCTTTATGCGTGTAGGTATTTTGGAGAATTATGAAAGCCGTGCCATAGCTGTTCGTACTTCTGATGTTCAGACGCAGTTAAAAATCATTGCAAATCACCTGATCACATACAATTATTTGCAGGATACTTCCTCAGAAGTAATCGGGGCAGAATTAGAGCAGCTTTCCAATTTGTATAATGGGCGTGTACTGATCATCAATGAAAATCTGAAGGTTATTAAAGATACCTATGGAATTAGTGAAGGAAAAACAATTATTTCTGAAGAAGTGATTCGGTGTATGAAGGGTACAAATACTGCGAGCCATGACAGTGTTAATGGTTTTATTGAGATAACCATACCGATTGTGGAAAATATATCTGCCCAAAATGCAACAGAGGATTATCCCGAGGGGACAGAAGTTGTAAGGGGTGTGATGTTGACTAGTGTCTCTACAGATACGATTGTATCCACCATGGAAATTCTGAACAGGAAGGCGTTAATTCTCGGGATTATAATGGCAATCTGTACTTTTGCCATCGCTCTTGTTTTAGCGCAAATTTTGATACGTCCGTTTGACCGTATTTCCAGGGCAATTAGTGAGGTAAAGGAAGGGTATACGGATGAGCCTATTTCCGTGCCTGATTATCTAGAAACGGAGCACATTGTGAATGCCTTTAACAGCCTGATTGAGAGAATGAAGACCCTGGATGATTCCAGACAGGAGTTTGTTGCAAATGTGTCCCATGAGCTTAAAACACCGATTACTTCCGTTAAGGTACTTGCCGATTCCCTGTTAGCGCAGCAGGATGTTCCAGCAGAGCTTTATCATGAATTTATGGAGGATATTGCACAGGAAATTGAGCGTGAGAATAAGATTATCAATGACCTTCTTGCGCTTGTTAAGCTGGACAAGTCCGCAGCAGAAATCAATATCAGTGTGGTTAATATTAATGAGCTGACAGAGATTATTTTAAAAAGACTTCGTCCCATTGCCAGAAAGAATAATGTGGAAGTTACATTAATCAGCAAAAGGGAAATTTTGGCGGAAGTAGATGAAGTTAAGATGTCACTGATTCTGACCAATCTGGTAGAAAATGCAATTAAGTATAATCAGGAACAGGGCAAAGTAGAGGTAACTTTGGATGCAGACCATCAATTTTTTACCGTGCAGGTATCAGATACGGGAATTGGGATTCCAGAGGAGGCCTTAAATCAGATTTATGAACGGTTTTACCGTGTGGACAAATCGCATTCAAGAGAAATCGGAGGCACCGGACTGGGACTTGCAATTACCAAAAATGCGGTACTTCTTCACCGTGGTTCCATAAAAGCAGACAGCGTAGAAGGAGAAGGAACTACTTTTATTGTAAAGATACCGCTTTCTAGGGTTTTGGTATAGGAGGGATTACTTTGAAAGAAAGAGGAACCTTTTTGGGACTGTTTTTATTAGTAATAATGCTGCTATGGGCCTGTGGACAAAGGGAAGCAGAAAAGAGCAGAACCTACAATATATATTATGTAAACTATGATGAGACGGCAATTTTTTCAAGGGAATATCATACTGAAACGGAG
>CAMBLS010000185.1 GCA_945868485.1 uncultured Lachnospiraceae bacterium
ACAGATAAAGCGTTTCCTTTCCTCCTGTAAAAACCGTATTATCCTGTTTCTCTGTCATCTGCCTTCCCGATTTGGCAATCCCAAAGGTAAGTGCTGCGGCTATGGCAATGATTCCCACTGCCGTCAGTCGTTTTTTCAGACCCATTCTTTTCTCCGTTTCTATTCTTCCAGACAGTCTCTTAAGATCACAATCATTTCATCTACATTGGCTTTGGTAATGATAAGGGGCGGTACAAACCGGATAATATCAGTACCGGCATTGATCAGGATCAATCCTTTCTCAAGCGCTTTCGTAATGATGTCTCCCACGGGCTTGTTAAATACAAGTCCCTGCATCAATCCAATTCCTCGTCTGGTTTCTATACAATCATATTCAGCGACAAGGGTATCGAGTTTTTCTGCAAGATACGCTCCCACCTCTTTTACATTATCTATTATATGGTTCTCCTCAAATAAATCAAGCACAATATTTATGGCAGATGCTGCCAGCGGATTGCCTCCGTAAGTAGTGCCATGGTCTCCGCTTGTAAGGGAATTTGCTGCAACCTTTTCTGTCATCAGAAACGCTCCAACCGGAACACCACACCCTAAAGCTTTGGCAGAAGTCATAATGTCGGGCTTAATTCCATATTTCTGCCATGCGTACATGTATCCGGTTCTTCCCACACCACACTGAATTTCATCCAAGATCAGGAGAATGTCTCTTTCCTCACAAAGTGCTTTTACCTGCTTCATAAAGCTTTCCTCTGCGGGATAAATTCCACCTTCTCCCTGCACGGTTTCAAATAAGATAGCGCAGGTTTTATCTGTCACGTTTTCCAGTACACTTTCAAAATCATTCATCTTTGCAAAACGGATATTTCCAATCATCGGCTGAAAAGCTTCTCTGTACTTGGGATTTCCTGTCACTGACAAAGCTCCCATCGTACGTCCATGGAAGGAATGCTCCATGGCAATGATTTCATGATCTGTGCAGCCATCCTTTAAGTAAGCATACTTTCTTGCCGCTTTGATGGCTCCTTCCACTGCCTCCGCACCACTGTTGGTAAAGAATACCCTGTCCATACCCGATACCCTTTTCATTTTCTTGGCTGCTTCAATGGCAGGTACATTATAATAATAGTTAGAAGTATGAATCAGCTTATCGATCTGTGCCTTTAACGCATCATTATATTTCTGATTGTTATATCCTAGCGCAAATACTGCAATTCCTGAACAGAAATCCAGGTATTTTTTACCTTCGATATCATAAAGATATACGCCATCTCCTTTATCCAAAACCACCTGATAACGATTATAAGTATGAAGAAGATCCTTTTCCGCTTCTTCAATGTATTCCTTCATGCTTTCCATAAGCCTTACCTTCCTTTATCCCTGATTAATGCATATGATGAATATCTTCATCCTTCACAATCGCTGTTCCCACACCTTCATTAGTGAAGATTTCCAAAAGTAGGCAGTGTGGAATTCGACCATCCAGAATATGCACTCTGTTGACGCCGTTTTTGATTGCAGAGGTACAGTTATTCAGCTTCGGAAGCATACCGCCACCAATTACTCCATCTGAAATCAGTGCATCTGCATCGGTTGCCGTAATTCTGGAAATAAAGGAGCTTTTATCATTGATGTCTTTATACAAACCTTCAATATCCGTAAGGAATACCAGCTTATCTGCCCCTACCGCCTTGGCGATGGCACAGGCCGCATCATCCGCATTGATATTGTACGTCTGGAACTCATCATCCAGTCCGATAGGAGCCACAATGGGAAGGAAATCCTTCTCCAATAAATCATAAAGAATCTTAGGATTTACAT
The DNA here is from genome assembly GCA_945868485.1 of uncultured Lachnospiraceae bacterium. Classification (GTDB taxonomy): domain Bacteria; phylum Bacillota; class Clostridia; order Lachnospirales; family Lachnospiraceae; genus Suilimivivens. The sequence continues at coordinate 1,816 of CAMBLS010000185.1, forward strand.
TTTTAATGTCACCCACGAAACCGATATCCTGTCCATCAGCATACTTTTTGTCTACATTTAAAAGACCGCCATCCTTACCGCTGATTCCCACAGCTTTTACGCCAAGCTCCTGTACCATGGTAACCAATTGCTTATTGACCTTCCCAAGTACCATCTCCGCAATTTCCATGGTTTCATCATCGGTAACGCGCAACCCATTGATAAACTGTGCTTCCTTACCTACTTTTCCCACCCAGCGGCTGATTTCCTTACCACCACCATGCACTATGATGGGTTTAAAACCTACCAGTTTCAAAAGAGTCACGTCTTTAATGACGTTCTTCTGCAATTCTTCATTGCTCATGGCAGAGCCGCCATATTTCACTACAATAATCTTGCGGTTAAATTTCTGTATGTATGGGAGTGCCTCGATTAAGACCTCCGCTTTTTTCAGTACTTCTTGCATATCCTTGTCCATTTCTATTCTCCTTCTGTTCTTTTCTTTTGACCTAGTGGATTCAGCTTCTGTAATCCGCATTGATTTTCACATAATCATACGTCAAATCGCATCCCCACGCAGTTGCAGTTTCATTGCCCATCTTCATATCCACAAGAACAGTCACTTCCGGGTCCGCAAGAATTTTACTTGCCTCCTCTTCACTGTAATCGGTGGCAACACCATCTTTATAAATCTGAATACGACCTGATTTGCTTTCAAAATAGAGTTCAATTTTTTCCGGGTCAAACTGCACACCGGAGTATCCAAGTGCACAGAGAATTCTTCCCCAGTTGGCATCATGCCCATAGATTGCCGCTTTAGTCAGGCTGGAACAGATTACGGATTTGCTGAGAATTCTCGCATTTTCCTTGGTATCTGCACCTATGACCTTAGTTTCAAGCAGTGCCGTAGCGCCTTCTCCGTCTCCTGCCATCATCTTTGCAAGGGTTTCATTGACATAATGAAGCGCCTCCTTAAATGTCTCATATTCAGGTGTCCCTTTCTTAATCTCGGGATTGCCTGCCATTCCATTTGCCATGACCAAAAGGGTGTCATTGGTGGAAGTATCCCCATCCACAGAAATCATGTTAAAAGTATCAATTACATCACTTTTAACTATTTCAGTCAATACCTCTTTTGAAATGACTGCATCGGTTGTGACAAATCCAAGCATAGTGCACATATTAGGATGAATCATGCCTGATCCTTTACACATTCCTCCGAGAGTGACCTTCACACCTCCTACTTCAATCTCTACCGCAGCCTGCTTGGAGCGAGTGTCGGTAGTCATAATAGCCTCTGCTGCCTGTGTTCCTGCATCCAAAGTATCCTTCTTTGTATCGGCAAGCTTTTCCACTCCTGCCTCTATTCTGTCCATTGGAAGCTGCATTCCGATTACACCTGTGGATGCCACAAGCACTGAATCTTCCGGTATGTCAAGGACTGCTGCCGCTTTTGATGCAGTTTTCTTACAGTAATCATATCCTTCCTTTCCTGTGCAGGCATTGGCAATTCCTGCATTTACAATTACCGCCTGTCCGAATGGAGATTCTTCTACCACCTTTTTATCCCACAGTACCGGAGCTGCTTTTACCACATTACTGGTAAATGTTCCAGCCAGTACACAGGGCTTCTGACTGTAAATGATTGCCATATCCTTTCTGTTTTTATACTTAATGGCTGCTTCAACGCCTGCTGCCTCAAATCCTTTTGCTGCGGTCACACCGCCTGTAATTATTTTCATACGCTCCTTCTTTCTGTGCCTTTTTGGCACTGATATATATTTTAATATTAATCTTCTTTTCAAAATTTCCACGGTTTGACCCCATTGAGCCATCCCCTGCTTTCCCAATACTCTTTCTCAGATGGTGATGCTCCCCAGTTTGCTTTTTGCATTCCTCCATAAAACCAGAAAAGAATGCGAGTTTTGATACCAATCTTTACCATCGTTTTCTTAGACAGTTTTGAAGCCAGCTTCTTCATATCTTTTTCAATTTTATCTTTCTTCTTTTCAGGTACCATATTCCAGTTCATTGCATTGACGCTGATTCCATACCTGATTACTTCCGGGATTCCCCAATTGAATAGATTATTCGCCACTAACTTATTTGCTTTATCCGCACCTGCTCCTGCTGCAGTTGAAATCACAACAGCACGTTTTTGAAACATTGTTTCATGAGGCTTATGAGATAACCAATTAGTAAAAAACAAATCAAGAAATGCTTTCATAGGTGCACTTGGCATCATACAATAATTAGGTGTTGCTAATATAAGAAGATCAGCTGCATTTATCGCATCATCAATTGGCTTCTTATCTTCCCAAAACGGGCACTTTTCCCTACCCTCAAGACAGCTGTAACACCCTATACAAAAATGATTTAAATCTCTTGGCAAAAAGAATTCTTTCACTTCTTTCTCACAGATAATATCCTGCAGTAATATATTTGCCACATTCCATGTGCTGCCCTTATGATTTTGTCCATGTATTACAACTATTTTCATATTGATACCGTTACCTCTTCCGTATCTAAGATCATTTCATCTTCTAACATAAAATGGGAAAATTTAAAATTATGTAAACCTCTATCAATTCAGATAACTGCTCTAATATAAAATCCTTTTCTCCCTCCAAACAGGACTACATGAAAATATTCACAAATCTGTCACTTATTATAATTCACTATATTTTCTTTATTTAAAGTAAAATCATAATAATTCAAATCCTCTCGCTTTGTCCAGCCGATTTCCTTCCAAAAGGCATTTCCAATGTCATTTTGCGTAAAGGCAATCAGGGACACCTTACTAATCTGCTCCTTTTCCAGTTCCTTCATGCAGTGAACCACCATGCTCTTTCCGATCCCCCTCATGCGATAGTCCTCATGAACACACACATGATAAAGACATCCCCGTCTTCCATCGTGACCACAGAGAATGCTGCCTACAATCTTTTCATCCTCCACCGCCACCACGCTGGTAGTTGGATTTCTTCTAAGAAAACGTTCTACTCCAATTCTTGAATCATCAATACTTCTGATTGCAAAGCCCTTGATACTCATCCACAAATCATGTACGCCCTCATAATCCTCTATCGTCATTGTTCTGATTTCCATATATCTTAATCCTCTCCGGTTAAATGCACTGACTGATACTCATGCGCTGTAAAGGGAAGAAACTTTTCAATTACATCGCTGGTCTTAAGCCTTAAGCTTGCGGTATTTACACAAGGATGGCATCCGAGAAATTCTTCCTTAAGCACATCCTCATCAATCAGCAGATTCACATGCTTATCCTTGTCATTCATAAGCCCCATGACGCTCAC
>CAMBLS010000186.1 GCA_945868485.1 uncultured Lachnospiraceae bacterium
CAGTACCAAAGAAACTGTTGGCTTACTTAAAGACGCAATCATTTCTGCAATTGCAAGTCCTGCCTCAACATCTCCTCCCATTGTATTAAGCAAAACCAGAACGCCATCAATATTGCTGCTATCTTCAATAGCCGCCAGTTCTGGAAGAATATGTTCATACTTTGTTGTTTTAGAATTACTTCCCAGATTATCATGTCCTTCCACCTCTCCAATGACAGAGATTAAATGGATTGTTCGGGATTTTTCATTCTTATCCAACGTTACCTGTCCTGTCTCCTCAATCCGTTCACTTCTATGCTTTTCTTCTTCCACTTTTTTTCCTGACATTTTAACACCTGCCCTTCATAATGATAAAAAGAGAACTGCTTATGCAGTCCTCTTTAGTATGTTTCCTGTATACTTTTTTATTCACATTTTACAAATCAAAATCGTCTCCATCACTGATTTTAAAATCAAAATCATCTGCAAAATCCTCAATATCAAAATGGATTTCCTTCCTTACATGCTTCTTGGGCAGGGGAAGCGGATTTTCCAAAAGCTGCACACGTCTTCCATCCTCTGTAATGATACTGTTTTCCGTTTTTTCCTCCGGTACTTCTTCCTCCGGCTTTTCTAATTCCGTCGATTTTTCCTGCACAAGCATCTCAGCTGGCTGTACTTGTCTTTCTTTTTTTTCCTCCTTTTTGCGTCTGCAAAACTTTTTAATAAAAGCAACAATTACCGCCAAAAAAAACAGTATCAAAGAAAAGACAAACAAATAAAAATTCTCCGGTGAAATAACAAAAATGCTCTCTAAAGTTCTGGGCAATGCTGCCAGTATTGCCGACAGCATAACTCCTGCCAATTTTCCGAGAATCATACTGATAGATATAAATATCAGAAGAAGCCACAGTATCTGAAGTATCATTTGAAAGATAGCGGCAGCTTCTATCCGATTACCTGAAAATCTGAGTAAAAGGGATAAAATTTCTATATAAACACTATCCGGTCCATAGCCAAATGCTATCTCGCTTTGTCCGGTTTGAATCATGGCATGCGCAAAATATTCATATGTATCAGTGGCAATCTGTTCTCCTAAAAAGAAATAAAGAATCCGACTGCCTACAATCGCCAGGCACCATAAGATACTCAGCAGCATCTGCGTCTTCTTTTTCATAATTTTTACCTGTTTCAGCCTTCGTCCCAGTTATGATATACTGCCTGCACATCATCTTCCTCATCTAACAAATCCAATATTTTCTGCAGGTTTTTAACTGCAACCTCATCTGTAAGCTCCACATAATTCTGTGGAATCATAGTTACCTCAGCAGAAGCAAGCGGAATTCCACCATCCTGCAAAGCCTTCAGAACATTGTCAAAATCATCGGGAGCTGTAATTACCTCATAGCTGTCTTCCTCTTCTGAAAAATCCTCTGCACCAGCATCCAGCGCAAGCATCATCAGTTCATCAGAATCCCCTTCATATTCTTCCTTATCAATGATCAACTGTCCTTTCTTATCAAACATAAAGGACACACAGCCTGGGGTACCTACGTTGCCATTCCCCTTGGTAAATGCATTTCTTACATTTGCAGCTGTTCTGTTCTGATTGTCAGTAAGTGCATCTACAATAATGGCAATACCATTTGGTCCGTATCCTTCATAGGTAATGTATTTATAATTTACATTTCCCACATCGCCGGCAGCCTTTTTGATTCCTCTTTCAATTGTATCATTGGGCATATTATTTGACTTAGCCTTTGCAATCACCTGTGCAAGCTTGGAGTTGTTTGCCGGGTCTGGACCGCCTTCCTTTACAGCAACTGCAATTTCCCTTCCTAAAATTGTAAAAATCTTTCCTTTTGCAGCATCATTTTTTTCTTTCTTATGCTTAATATTTGCAAATTTTGAATGTCCTGACATTTTTCTTTCTCCTTTTATTCCTGTCTGTTTTCTGTTCCCTTGTCTCTGGCTTGTCCAATATCTTCCTTCTCCTGTTTTTCAGGCAGCTTCGTCACCAGGACGCTTTTAATCATTCTGTTTTCCACACTTTTAATCTTAAATTCATACCCGTCTACCTCTATGGAAAACTCTTCATTTTCTTCTGGAATCTTATCCATCTTTGATATCAGGAAGCCATTTAAGGTTTCAAACTCTTCCTCATTGAAGGAGATTTCAAATCGCTCCTCCAGCTCCCTAAGTGGTGTAATTCCTTCTATTATGTATTCATTCGCATTTTCTGTTTCTTCTATATATTCCTCATCCTCATCATATTCATCCATGATATTCCCAACAATTTCCTCAAGAATATCCTCCATTGCAATCAGCCCTGATGTTTGTCCATACTCATCCACTACAATAACCATCTGAGTCTTGGTACGCTGCATATCTTTAAACAAATCATCTATATTCTTCGTTTCCGGTACAAACATGGTGTCACGAACGAGACCCTCTATATTTCCTACCGGCAAATCCAGATTTCTTTCATCTCCGCAGGCACGCATTGCATCTCTAAAGTGCAGGATTCCAATAATATTATCAATATTTTCATCGAGAACAGGAAAGCGGCTTTTACTTTCATTTAACATATAGTCAAGTGCATCCCTTAGTAACATATTTCGTTCAATTCCCAAAATATTCTTTCGATGCGTCATAATATCCTGTGCTTCTTTATCACCGAACTCAAAAATTTTCGTAATCATTTCCGCTTCGGTTGCCATAAGGACGCCCTGCTCATGACCTTCATTAACCATTGAAATGATTTCCTCTTCGGTTACGTCCTCTGTAGTTTCATTTCCACGAATACCAAATATCCGTAGAATCCCTTTTGTTGACAATGACACCAGCCCTGTAAATGGAAGAAGAAACCATGTAATATAGTAAATTAAAGTAATATTGGCAAATGCCCATCCAGACGCATATCTTGCTCCTAACTTTTTCGGAAGTAACACACCAAAGGTAAGCACTATGTATAATAGTATCGCTCCCGCAATCAACAGGGTAACAAGATCTTTTCCAAATAACTGAAAAAGTAAGATACCTAACACAAGATTCATCAGTGTAACCACCATCTGTACTGTGTTTATGTATCGCTCAGGATTTACAACTATCTCATAAAGTCGTTTTGCCTTTTTGCTTCCCGTTGCTTCAATCTGGTCTGAGAGTTCCTTGGCACTTAATTCCTTTACCGCTGCACCAAAACTGTAGAAAATTATATCTATCAGAAGTAATGCGAAAAAAATAATATAACTGGCCGTAGGCCCGCTATCATCCATCTTTTCATCTCCTTTTTGCATAAAATAACAAAATAAACTATATCATTTCCTATTCTCATCGTCAAGTTCTGCTATGTATCCAGTTCCAGACTGATCATGAGCCCTTTATTAACCTGTTTCATAATCTCATCATCCAGATGACACACCATATCCTTCAGGCGTTTCTTATCAATGGTACGAAGCTGCTCGAGCAGAATAACAGAATCCTTTACCATATCATATCTTCCGGCACTTAATTCTATATGAGTAGGCAGCTTTGCCTTGTTCATTTTAGACGTAATTGCAGCACAAATAATTGTAGGGCTATGTCTGTTACCCACATCGTTCTGTACAATCAGCACCGGTCTGATGCCTCCCTGTTCCGAACCAACAACCGGCCTTAAATCTGCATAATAAATATCCCCTCTTTTCACTTTTTCACACACCCTTCATTCCAATAGGATATTTCAAATTTAATAAGTATTATAACCGTATTGTCAGAAGGTATTCAGATGCGGTCAAAAATCCTGATAATAGTCTCTGGTATACAGAATTTTACCGCCTTTTGTATATACCCTGGGTACACGTTTTCCAATATCACAGGCGAACTCATAATTAAATCTTCCTGATAATTCTCCCAGTTGTTCCATAGTAATTTTTTCATCTCCATCTGCACCAATCAGAGTTACCTTATCCCCCTCCATGGCCTCAGGAATGTTACTTACATCCACCATAAACTGATCCATGCATACCCGACCAAGTATAGGTGCTTTCTTACCATGTAACAGTACATATCCTTTACCAGAAAGACTTCTTGCATAACCATCCCCATAACCAACCGGTATGGTTGCAATCCGCATGCGCTCCTGAGCTGTAAAAGTACCTCCATAGCTGACTGATGTTCCTGCCTCTATCTCTTTAATATATACAATGTGGCTGTAAAGAGACAGTACCGGAGTAAGCTTCACAATTTCACGGCTCACCTGTTCTGAAGGCCATAAACCATAAAGTGCAATCCCGGCTCTAACTACATCCATATTGGCAGCGGGCAGTTCAATGATTCCCGCACTGTTAGAGCAATGCTTTACCGGTATCTCCTTACCAGTTCTTTCTTTGATTTTAGAAATAAAATCTGAAAATAATTTTAGCTGTCTGTTCGCGGCTGTTTTATCTTCCTCGTCCGCTCTAGCAAAGTGCGTAAAAATACCTTCCACTTCAATTCCATCTGTTTCAAAAACCTTTTGTACAAAGCGAAGTCCTTCCTCATCCGGTCTGATTCCGATACGACTCATTCCTGTATCAACTTTAATGTGCACTTTTGCTTTCTTGCAAATCCCCTCTTTTACCAATGAAGCATATGTTTTTGCCAGCTCCTTTAGCATATCGTATCTGAACACCGCAATACGGATTTCTTCCAGAAGTAATTTCTCATAACTGTAAGGGAATGTATATCCTAAAAGCAGAATTGGTTTAGTAATCCCATTATGGCGTAAAATAAAAGCTTCTTCTGCTGTTGCTACTGCAAATCCAAACATATAATCCAGCGGTTCCAGTTCTTTAGCGATTGGTACTGCTCCATGTCCGTATCCATCTGTCTTAATTACCCCCAATATTTTCGTATCCGGCAGAACATTTGCCTTCATATGATCCATATTATTTCTGACCGCATCCAAATTGATCTCTGCATAGACTCTCTGATATTCTTCCTTCATATTGTTCCTCCCACTCCGCCCATGGCAGTCATAAGTTCTTTTATAATATCTGAAGCTGTCATGCCATATCTTCCACTTTTTACAGATGCATTTTCTCCTGCAATTCCATGCAGATAAACTCCTGTACATGCTGCTTCAAAAGGATTCATCCCCTGTGCAGTA
>CAMBLS010000187.1 GCA_945868485.1 uncultured Lachnospiraceae bacterium
ACCTGCACGTCCTGCACCCATGGCAAGAATAACTGTAGCAGCACCTGTTACAGCATCACCGCCGGCATAAACCCCTTCTTTTGTGGTCTTACCAAATTCTTCGTCTGCAACAATGCATTTCCATTTGTTTACTTCTAACCCTTCCGTAGTGGAGGAAATCAGTGGATTCGGTGAAGTTCCAAGTGACATGATAACAGTATCTACATCTATTACAAATTCTGAGCCGGGAACCTCGACCGGACGTCTTCTTCCTGACTCATCAGGCTCTCCCAATTCCATCTTAATACATTTGATACCGCACACCCATCCTTTTTCATCTTCAAGAATTTCCACCGGATTGGTAAGAAGATCAAAAATAATGCCCTCTTCTTTAGCATGATGTACTTCCTCCACACGTGCAGGAAGCTCTTCCTCACTTCTTCTATATACGATGTGTACTTCTGCTCCAAGGCGCAATGCTGTTCTTGCTGCATCCATTGCCACATTTCCGCCGCCTACAACTGCTACTTTTTTACCTCTCATGATAGGTGTATTAGAATTTTCGTCAAAAGCTTTCATAAGATTGCTTCTTGTTAAATATTCATTAGCAGAGAAAACACCATTTGCTTGTTCTCCCGGAATTCCCATAAATTTGGGAAGTCCTGCACCGGAACCTATAAATACTGCATCAAATCCTTCTTCATTCAATAACTCATCAATAGTAACGGATTTACCCACTACCACGTTTGTTTCAATCTTTACACCAAGTGATTTTACGTTCTCAATCTCTTTGGCAACCACTTTTGTCTTAGGAAGACGGAACTCAGGAATACCATATACCAATACACCGCCGGCCTCATGAAGTGCTTCAAAGATTGTTACCTCATATCCCATTTTTGCAAGATCTCCTGCACAGGTAAGTCCAGCCGGTCCTGAACCAATAACAGCAACCTTTTTGCCGTTCTTTTCCGATGCACCCTGAGGCTTAATTCCATTCTCACTAGCCCAGTCAGCAACAAAACGTTCCAGCTTTCCGATAGAAATTGCCTCTCCTTTAATCCCTCTAATACACTTTCCTTCACACTGGCTTTCCTGTGGACATACGCGTCCACACACTGCGGGAAGCGCTGAAGATTCACTAATAATCTGGTAAGCTGCTTCCACATCTCCTTCCTTTACCTTTTCAACAAAGGCCGGAATATCGATGGATACAGGGCATCCTTTAATGCACTGTGCATTTTTACAATTGATACATCTTGCAGCTTCTTCCATTGCTTCTTCTTTATTATATCCAAGGCACACCTCTTCAAAATTGGCTGCTCTTTCCTTTGCATCCTGTTCTCTTACAGGGATTTTCTTTAATACATCCATTATTTATCACCTCCGCAATTTCCACATCCGCCATGATGAGTATCGCCCTCTTTTGCCTTAAGGAACGCTCTTCCTTCTTCCGTCTTATAAATCTGCTGACGCTGCATTGCCTCATCAAAATTTACAAGATGTCCATCAAATTCAGGACCATCCACGCAAGCAAATTTAACTTTATCGCCTACCGTTACACGACATGCACCACACATACCTGTTCCATCTACCATAATCGGATTTAAGCTGACAATTGTTGGAAGCTGCAGTTCCTTTGTAAGTTTGCAGACAAATTTCATCATAATCATTGGGCCGATTGCCACGCAAACATCATAATGATTTCCTTCATTTACAAGATCTGTAATCGTCTGGGTAACCATTCCACTTCTTCCGTAAGAGCCATCATCCGTGGTAACATAAAGATTTCCGGCAACTGCTTTCATCTCTTCTTCAAGAATCAGAAGATCTTTTGTCTTAGCTCCCACAATCACATCTGCTACGATTCCATGCTCATGAAGCCATTTCACCTGTGGATAAACTGGGGCTGTTCCCACACCTCCTGCAACAAATAGCATCTTTTTCTTTTTTAATTCTTCCAAATCTTCTTTTACAAACTCAGAAGGACATCCTAAAGGACCTACGAAGTCATGGAAAGCATCTCCTGCCTTCAATCCTGACATAAACTGTGTTGCCGCCCCCACAATCTGAAATACAATCGTTACTGTTCCCTTTTCTCTGTCATAATCACAGATTGTCAGGGGAATACGCTCCGACTGCTCATCCGTTCTTACAATTACAAATTGTCCCGGATTACATGCTTTTGCTACTCGCTTTGCCTCTACTACCATATAGAAAATGTTGGCAGTAAGCTCTTTTGCTTCTAAAATCTTGTACATCACTAATCCCTTTCCCTTTTTATTTTAATTTAATAACTTTACTTTATCTAAGGGGAATAAGCCCCATTTGACCATTTTCATCATAGACAAGGCGATTAGGTTCCCCTGTATATACCTGAACAGCATATAGACGCTCCGTCTTTCTCTGAATCCCACCGGCCTCTTCTACATATTCATTCAATACATAATAATAGCCTAAATCAGGAAATTCTACAATAGTATCATACTTAAATACATATTTTCCCTTTATTTCATGGGAATGCCCCTGCAGATCACTTAATACCTTCCTGTCAAAAAGCGCCTGCACCACATTATTCACTGCCTTGCTGACCGTCACATCCGTCTCTAAGGAAAATTCAAAACTCCTGCTTACAGTTTCACTTGAAACGCCTTCATCAGAAATCGTCACGAATTTAAAATTCGACCTTCCCAGAGGCATAAATATGGGGTCTGTATATTTTAAGCTGTCCTTTGTCGGATTACTGCCGTCCGTAGTATAATAAACTGTTCCCTTTTCAGGTAAAACAACTTCTATCCATGTCGGCACATGATAATCTCCGCTGTACAATAGAACCTCCGGCGGGTCCGGTATTGTCAGATTAATCACATACCAGTTTCTTGACACTTCGCTCCTGATTCCATAATCATTCACAAAAACTGCCGATATCTGATATTTCCCTGACTCAAGGAATAAAGGTGCTGTATATACCATGCTGTTTTCGTTTGGTTCACTGCCATCCATGGTGTAATAAATTGTTCCTGTGGTATTAGCACTGATCTTTAATGGAATCACCTCATCATAGTTGCCTGAAGCATAGCCAAACTCTGGTGCAATAGCCATATATTGCTGAAAATGATTGATAATTTCACTATCCTGACAGGCTAACAACAGCGAATTTATTTCTTTATATCTTCCTTCCTCATCATAGATTGTGATAATCCCTTCATATGCTTTTTCTTTATCTTCATACTCAAGATGCTCTTTATCAACCAGTTCAAGAAGAACATCTACTGCTTTCTGCTTCTCCCCCATTTGATAATAATAATTGGATTCCATAAGCACAATCTGGGCTGCATCAGCTTTCAAATTCCTTGCATTCTCCAAATGTATGATTGCTTTTCCATATTCCTTGCTCTCTGCATACTTTCTGGCTTGTTCAATCTGATAGGATACAGAGTACCTGTGGTACATATATACTGAAACAAAAGCCGCCGTAAGTGTTACCACAATGAATGTAATCAGGCAAAGCATCAACCAGTTGCCTTTCCCCTGCTCTTCCGAAAAAAAAGAATATCTTATTCTCCTATTTCTTTTTTTCTCAGGCTCCTGTGTAGTCGTAGAAGGCTCCCTTCCCTCTTCTATCTCTTCCGCAACTGTGGATAAGGTTTCTGTTATGCTGTTTTCAATTTCCGGTTCAAAATCGGGTACAATCTGAATTTCCATACCACACTGAGCGCAGTACAGATAACCATATTCCATTTCACATCCGCAATTGGGACACTTCATATCTGCCTCCGTCCTACTGTAAATTGACCGATTCAATGCAGTTGTTAAGAAGCATTGCAATGGTCATCGGTCCAACGCCCCCTGGTACCGGTGTGATTGCACTGCAAATCGGTTCCACATCCTCAAAATCCACATCTCCACAAAGCTTATTGTCTGCATCTCTGTTAATTCCCACATCAATTACCACTGCTCCCGGTTTCACATAATCTCTGGTAATCATTTTAGGCTTTCCAATTGCAACAATCAAAATGTCTGCCCGGCTGGTTACTTCCTTCAATTCTTTGGTTCTTGAATGGGCAATCGTAACCGTTGCATTTTCACGAAGAAGTAAGAGGGACATAGGTTTACCCACAATGTTACTTCTTCCAAGCACAACACATTCCTTTCCTGCAATTTCAATCCCACTCCTCTTTAACAGTTGAATAATTCCCGCAGGGGTGCAGGACACAAAACCGGGCTGTCCGATGCAAAGTGCCCCTACGCTCTGAGGATGAAAACCATCTACATCCTTCTTTGGGTCAATTGCTCTGATTACCGTATCTTCGTCAATATGCGACGGTAATGGCAGCTGCACGAGAATACCATTTACATCCTTTCTCCCATTCAACTCTTGAATTAAGTCAAGTAATTCCTGCTGTGTGGTCTCTTCCGGTAGTTCATAGGACAAGGAGCCAATTCCAATATACTCACATCCCTTTTTTTTGTTTCTGACATAAACACAGGAAGCTGGATTATCTCCTACCTGAATTACTGCTAATGTTACATTGATTCCCTGCTTCTTCATTTCTGCTGCTTTTTGCTTTAATTCATCTTTAATCTGTAAAGAAATTGTTTTTCCATCAATAATTGCAGCCATGCATCATACCATCCTTTCCGTTTCTAATTCTTTAGAAAAGTCCAGTGATTACACCGTCTTCGTTTACATCAATTGAAAATGCTGCAGGCTGCTTGGGAAGCCCGGGCATTGTCATAACAGCTCCGGTTAGCACAACAACAAAGCCTGCCCCTGCCGAAACATAAGCTTCTCTTACATTCATCCGGAAGTTTTCAGGTCTTCCCAAAAGTGAGGGATCATCAGAAAGTGAATACTGTGTCTTTGCCATACAAACCGGTAAATTCCCAAATCCCAGTTCTTCCAGTCTCTGAAGCTGCTTTTCTGCCTGTGAAGCATAGTTTACACCCTCTGCGCCATAAATTTCTCTGGCAACAGTTTCAATCTTCTCTTTCAAGCTTAAGTTATCATCATATAATACCTTAAACTCACTGTTTTTGGTCTCAAGAGTATTCAGAACCTTCTCTGCCAGCATAATACCGCCTTCTCCACCCTTTTCCCAAACCTCTGAAAGTGCAAATTCACA
>CAMBLS010000188.1 GCA_945868485.1 uncultured Lachnospiraceae bacterium
ATTTTGAAGCATCAATTGTCATTTTCTCATTGATTCCGGCTCCGGACATATAAATGATTACTTTATCCCTATTCTCCTTGCCTTCAAACCAGATAGCACGAAAGCCGTCCTCTTCCAATATATATTCTCTTTTCATCCTTCACCCCCAACTTATCTGAATACCCTTAAACCTTACGCATTGACACGATTTGCACCATTCCCTCAATACTCATATTATCTATTTTAAATCCCACTTTTGAAAAGCAATCCATAATTTCAACTGGTGCATAAAATTTTACATCACCTGCTCTGGAATATTTCACAAACGGATTGCAAATTACTCTAAACAGATACGGCAAATACACTTCTGCAATATATATAACACCATCCTTTTTTAATACTCGGTGCATTTCTCTGGCAAAACTATTAATATCCGGAAAATGGTGGAAAGCTGCACACACTGTCACAATATCCATTGTCTCTCCCTCAAAGGGCACTTTATCACATCCCGCCACATGAAAATTCATTGTCGGATTCATTTTCTTTGCACATTTAATCATGTTTTCCGAAATATCTATACCAAATCCATAAATATCTGCTATTTTAGAAAGCATCTTTAAGAATTTTCCATTTCCACAGGCAACATCCAAGACACTATTTCCATCCCGGACACTTACTTTCGCCATCAACTTTTTTTTATAATTTTTTGTAAATTTTCCATCAAAAGTATCCTCATAAATCTCTGCTTTCCTATTATAACTTCTTTTTGATTTTTCCTCAAATATATTCATTTCGCAGTCCCCCTTTTATGCACGGGTAAAATAATTACACACTCATAATTACTATAATATTTCAAAATGGGACTGATATTTTTCTATATCAATCCCACAATTCATCATCCATTGTATTTAAGTGCTCTTGTTGCATTCAATACAGCAATGATCATAACACCTACATCCGCAAATATTGCCCACCACATATTCACAAAACCTATTGCACCCAATGCAAGGCAAAAAAACTTTACAGCAAGTGCCAAAACAATATTTTGATGAACGATACGGAGCGTTTTTCTGGAAATCTTCATAGCCAATGCTATCTTTGCCGGGTCATCATCCATGAGAACAATATCTGCTGCCTCGATTGCCGCATCAGAGCCCAACGCACCCATTGCAATTCCAATATCTGCTCTTGACAACACGGGAGCATCATTGATTCCATCTCCCACAAACGCAAGTTTTTCTTTTGCACCCTTTATTTCAATGATTTTTTCAACTTCCGTAACCTTATCAGCCGGGAGCAATTCACTCTTAACAACATCCACGCCAATTTCTTTCGCAACATAATCAGCAACACGTTTTGCATCACCGGTCAGCATAACTGTCTGTTTCACTCCTGCTGCTTTTAAGCCTCTGATCGCTTTCGTCGAATGTAGTTTAATAACATCAGATATCAGAATATATCCCGCATATTCTCCATTCACAGCCACATGAACTTCTGTTCCCACTTTTTGCGGATCTGCGCTTTGGATATTCAGTTTGCGCATAAGTTTACGATTTCCAGCCGCGACTCTTTTCCCATTTATGCAAGCAGTTACACCATGACCACTGATTTCCTCCATATCTGAAATTCTGGATTGATCAATCGGCTTTGCATATGCTTCCTTTAAACTCTTACTAATCGGATGATTGGAATAATTCTCTGCATAGGCTGCCAGTTCAAGTAATTCTTCCTTGCTCATATCTGCTGCGGGTTCAACATGTGTCACTTTAAACACACCTTTTGTAAGAGTACCTGTTTTATCAAATACGACATACTTCGTTTCTGATAAGGCTTCCAGATAATTAGATCCTTTTACTAAGATTCCTTTCGCGGAAGCCCCACCAATTCCACCAAAAAAACTGAGTGGAATCGAAATTACCAACGCACACGGACAACTGATTACCAAAAAGGTTAGTGCTCTTGTGATCCATTGCGTCCACATAGGCGAATTACCTAACACTAACAGATTCATCAGAGGCGGTACAACAGCTAACAGCAATGCCGCTCCGCATACAGCAGGTGTATAGTATTTTGCGAAACGTGTAATAAAATTTTCGGATTTAGATTTTTTCATACTGGAGTTTTCTACCAGATCCAATATTTTTGACACTGTAGATTCTCCAAATTCTTTTGTAGTTCGAATGCGAAGAACGCCTGATAAATTTACACATCCACTAATTACTTCATCTCCACATTTTACTTCACGCGGAAGACTCTCTCCTGTCAGTGCACTGGTATCCAGTACCGCTCTCCCTTCCTCTATCACACCGTCAAGCGGGATTTTTTCTCCGGGCTGAACAACAATTATGCTTCCCAGTTCAACCTCATCCGGATCTATCTGTACCAGTTTTCCATCTTTCTCAATATTTGCATAATCCGGACGGATATCCATCAAATCTGTAATATTCTTACGGCTTTTCCCAACTGCATAGCTTTGGAATAATTCACCGATTTGATAGAATAGCATAACTGCTGTTCCTTCCGCATAATCACCAACTATAATTGCTCCTATCGTTGCCACCGCCATTAGGAAATTCTCATCAAAAATTTCTCCGTGAAAAATGCCCCAGATCGCTTTTTTAATGATGTCGTATCCTATAATAACGTACGGAATTAAAAATAGAGCAAACTTCAAATACCCGTCGATTTTCAATACAGAAAAACCAACTAAAAGTGCAAATGATACCAGAATCCGAACTAAGGTCTGTTTTTGCTTCTTGTTCATCACTGCCTACCTCCTTGATATATAATTTATAAAAAGATTTCGCAATCTGGCTCAACTTTTTTACATGCTTTCAAGACATGCTTCATAACTTCTGAAGCATCTGCACCTTCCACAAACTCTACTTTCATTTTCTGTGTCATAAATGCAACTGTAGCATCTGCCACACCTTCTACTCTTTTAGCTGCCTCTTCCATTTTTAATGCACAGGCTGCACAATCCACTTCAATCTTATAATTTTTTGTCATAATTCAACCATCCTTTCACTCATTCATATGTTTTTCTCCTAATCGAAGAATCTGTTCGACATGAGAATCAGAAATAGAATAATAAATATTCTTTCCTGACCGTCTGATTTTAACAAGTTTTCCCCTTTTCAAAACCATTAACTGATGACTAATAGCCGATTGGCTCATTTGCATTTTTTCTGCAATCTCACCAACGTACATTTCTTTATCCATTAACTCAGTCAGAATAGAAAGACGTGTACAATCACCAAATATTTTAAACAGTAAAGCTAAACGCTCCGCTGTTTCCGCGGACTTATTTGTTTTGATCATATCCTTTCTCCTCTCTGTTTCTCATATGGACATTTAAACATGTATTTAATTGTTTGTCAATAGATAGATCGTTTTTTTATAAACATATTTACCTTGTTGACTACCATAGCAAGCACTGCCAGTGTCCGAACACACAGGCTGAAATTTACTTTTCATGCCACAGGCAAATCCCGTAAATTTCCATAGGGAAGTATCCCTAACCCTCTTTGCATTTTCTTTCACTTCCTGCCGGAAGTTCTTGACCTTTTCTCTTGCTTTTGCTACAATTTGACATGGATTATTTTATCCAAAATTGAATAACTTTTGAAACAGGCTGTTGTAAAAATATCGAACATTTTACAGCAGTTTTTTTGTGTCCAAAATAAGGAAGGAGTTAAAGAAATGGCAAACAGAACACGAACCAACCGCAATGAATTTCACTTGAATGATGACGAGCAATATATCCTGGATGAGAAGTTCAGATTATCCGGTATGAAAAGCAAGTCCGCTTTCTTACGCAAGCTCATTTTGTATGGCTATGTCTATGATGTGGATTACAGTTATCTTAGAAATTACAATACGAAGCTTGGACGGATCAGCTCAAATCTGAACCAGATTGCCAAGCGGATAAACAGCACCGGAAACATTTATAAGGAAGATATGGACGAAGTAAAGGAGTTGATGAATGAGGTATGGCGTACACAAAAATCCATGCTATCAAAGCAACCGTTGATAAAGCGATAGACTACATCTGCAACCCCGAAAAGACCGATGAAAAAATGTTCGTTTCCTCTTATGCCTGTTCTCCGGAAACCGCAGCTTATGACTTCAAATATACTCTCGACCACTGCCGGGAAAACAGTCCCAACAAAGCCTATCATCTGATACAGGCTTTTGCTCCGGGAGAGGTTGGTTTTGAAGAAGCACACCGCATTGGAAAGGAACTTGCAGATAAACTTTTAGCGGGGAAATATTCGTATATTGTAACCACCCATATTGACAAAGGACACGTTCATAATCACATCATTTTTTGCGCTGCTGACAACATCGAACACAACAAATATCACGACTGCAAACAGTCCTATTACCACATCCGGAATCTGAGTGATGAGCTGTGCAAGGAACACAATCTTTCCGTCATCATTCCGGGTGCGCAGCGTGGCAGAAAGTACAAAGAATGGCAGTCTGAGCAGAGCGGTTCTGCATGGAAAACGCAGATCAGAAAGGACATCAATTTCTGCATCAAGTCGGCTTCCACTTACGAAGAATTTCTGCTTCTGATGAGAGCCAAAGGGTATGAAATCAAAGGGGAAACTTTTGAAGAAGGAGCTGCCAAATACATCTCATTCCGTCCTCTGGATAAAGAGCGTTTTGTGCGTGGCAGTGCGAAGTCTTTGGGTAAAGAATACACAAAGGAACGTATCAGGGAACGCATCGAAAGGAAACGGGAACGAAAGGCAACGATCCCCAAAAGGGACTACCCTGCCCGCAGGCTCATTGACACCTCAGACGAGAAATATTGTTTTGGGTATAGCACTCTCACAAGTCATTCATTATTCTGTTCTTCGTCCAGCCATTCCTTCAGCTTTTTCTGCAGCAACTTTTTATCCGGCAAATATAATTTACTCAACTTTCCCAGCATAAATCACTAAACAATGCTTGAATAAACAACGGCTGAGATTCGATCCAGTTGTTGACTTTGCTTTTCAGCATTTCTGTGATATCAGCTGACACCATTGATACAATATCTGTAAACA
>CAMBLS010000189.1 GCA_945868485.1 uncultured Lachnospiraceae bacterium
TACAGGCATTGTGGCTGTTTATTCTTCTTTTAAGTGTCAAAGATGGGATTATATAAGATAGGTAGAAAGCTTGTCAAAATATTCTTGCCTTATTTACATTTTTCTACTCACAAAACTGTCAGCCCTCTCAACCTTTTCATAAACACAAGTCTAAAAGTATTAGCACATCCTTCTGATATTATCTCATGCACATTGCAGGTCGCCCTGCAATGCTGCTTTTATCCTGCCTGCGTGTACACGCTTTTTATTGCATCACATGTTTAAAAAAGACTTAAAAGGCTTCTGCCTCATGGTGCATATGCTGATATTTTTCTTTCGTAGCCATCCCACCCCTGATATGCCGTTCCTGCTTATTTACATTCAACACCTTTCTGGCATCCCTTGCCAGCGTTGGATTGATCTGCTCCAGCCTTTCCGTGACATCCTTATGTACCGTACTCTTACTAATGCCGAAAGCCCTGGCCGTCTGCCTTACCGTGGCATTGTTTTCAATAATATAATTAGCAATATCGATTGCTCGCTCCTCGATATAATCTTTCAAAGGAAATCCCCTCAGAACGCTTTTTTACATTCTATGAAGCGTTCTGAGGGGTTATGCCTGTCTCCTTATACGATTACAATAATTCCTAATCTCAGCATTTTACATTTTAAGCAATGTACTTAAAATTCCTCTTCCCAGGGATGCACCTACATTACCGCCAATCTTCTTCCCAATATTTCCGCCTAACGATTTGCCGATGGTATTTCCAAATTCTCTGCCTACCGTTCCTGCTGCCGAGCTTGCCGCATTTTTTACAGCACGCCTTACCTGTCGTTCTTTTGCAGCTTCTGCCTTTTCTTGCGCTTTTCTCGCAGCTTCTTCTTCCTTTAGCCTTTGCTTTTCAGCAGCAGCTTCCTCCTTCTGCCTTTGTTTCTCTGCGGCTGCCTCCTCCTTCTGACGCTGCTTTTCTGCAGCAGCTTCCTCCTTCTGCCTTTGCTTCTCTGCGGCTGCTTCCTCAGCTGCCTTGCGCTCACTTTCTTCTTCCTCAAAGAATTTCTTTTCTAATATCTCGTAAGCAGACTCCCGATCCAACATCTGTGCATATTTGGTATATAGAAGATTCCCCTTGATCTGACTATCTCTGGCTTCATCTTCCAACGCACCCATCCTGCTCTGAGGCGGCAGAATCTGGCATCTCTTTACAACAGTAGGAATACCTTCTTCATCCAGAATAGAAATCAGTGCCTCTCCAATACCCAACTGAGTCAGCACCTCATAGGTATCAAACTCAGGATTTTCGCGGAAGGACTGGGCAGCTGCCTTTGCCCCTTTTTGTTCTGCCGGAGTATATGCATGAAGGGCATGCTGAATTTTATTTCCAAGCTGTCCCAGCACACCGTCAGGAATATCCTTAGGGTTCTGAGTAATAAAGTAAATACCTACACCTTTGGATCGGATCAGCTTGACCACCTGTTCAATCTTAGTAAGCAATGTCTTGGATGCGGAATCAAAGAGAAGATGTGCCTCATCAAAAAAGAACACCATCTTAGGCTTCTCCCGATCCCCCGCCTCGGGCAGGGTCTCAAACAGCTCTGACATCATCCAGAGCATAAAGGTAGAGTACATGGTAGGGCTGTTAATGAGCTTCTGGCAGTCCAAAATCTGTATCGCTCCTTTACCATTACAATCGGTACACATCCAGTCTGCAATGTTAAGGGAAGGCTCTCCAAAAAACTGCTCCCCTCCTTCTGCCTCCAATGCAACAACAGCACGCATGATTGCACCCATGCTCTGCTTTGAGAGATTTCCATATTCAGCTCCGTATTCTTTGGCATGCTCACTCACATACTGAATCATGGAGCGCAAATCCTTTGTATCTAAAAGGAGTAATCCTTCATCATCCGCTATCTTAAAGATAATTGTAAGGATATCCGTCTGCGTATCATTCAGTTCCATAATTCTGCTAAGCAGCAACGGTCCCATCTCAGAAATAGTGGTTCTAAGAGGCATTCCTTTTTCACCATACACATCCCAGAAGGTCGTGGGATAAGCATGGAATTTATATCCTTCCTGCATCATTTCCAGCGCATCTATCCTCTTTTGAAGGCTTTCACTTTCTGCACCCGGTTTACACATCCCTGCCAGGTCGCCCTTTACGTCTGCCAAAAAGACCGGTACACCACAATCACTGAAGGACTCTGCCAGTACCTTCAAGGTAACTGTCTTCCCTGTGCCGGTAGCCCCTGCAATCATTCCATGACGGTTTGCCATCTTCGGATATATGTACACTTTTTCTTCTCCGGATTTTCCAATCCAGATCTTATTTTCCTGATACATAAAGAAACTTTCCTCCCACTCTCACATTTTTATCAACTGATATTAATTTATCATGGAGAATATCATTTCGCAATATCAACATAACTGCCCCCTTCTCTATACAGAACTTAACATTTATGACAGATTTTCTTGACATTCTCTTTATTTCCAGTATAATAACCCATTGAAAGCGAGGCAGTAAATCTGCTTTGCCACGGTGAGTTCGAGACCTTCCTCACCTCAGTCTGAAGCAAAGCTTGCAGACTGACGCAGTACTCGTCGAGTTTTCGCTCATATGAGCATGGCGAAAATTCTACTCGTTACATGCGCAAAACAAAACTAAAGGAGAAGAAAAATGAATAACAAAAACACTACTAAAGTATTGCGGCTTGTTCAAGCTGCAATGGTTGCTGCACTCTACATAGTGCTCACCTTTATTGCCAACGAACTGGGACTTGCTAGTCAGGCAATCCAAGTCCGTTTCTCTGAGGCACTTACTATTCTGCCTTACTTTACCCCAGCTGCCGTACCGGGACTTTTCATCGGCTGTCTGCTATCCAATATTCTGACAGGCTGCGCACTGCCTGATATTATTTTCGGCAGCCTTGCCACCTTGATTGGCGCAATTTTTACTTACAAGCTGCGTAAATTCAAATGGCTAGCACCGGTTCCTCCCATTATTGCCAATGCGGTAATTGTTCCCTTCGTACTGCTTTACGCTTATGGAATCAGACCTCTCTGGTTTTCCTTTATAACAGTTACCATCGGAGAAATAATTTCCTGTGGAGTACTAGGAATGCTCTTTTTATTTGCTCTGGAAAAACGTCGAGACAAGATTTTCCCAACCAGTTTCTGAATATTAAAACCGGGCTATAAGCTGACTTATAGCCCGGTAACTTTTATTTCATATGCAATTTTACATTTCCGCTGCCCGTTTTCGCACGAATTGTCAGTATAGGATTTGCCCCCACACTCCCCTCTGCGCTATTTCCCTTTTTATTATAGGACAACACATCATCACAATTGGTTCTTATCGAACCGCTTCCAGTATTAATCTGCAGATGAAATTCCAGTTCTTCAGGCAATCTCAGATTAATATTACCGCTCCCCGTTTCCAGCTCCAAATCATTATGAACAGCAACAGCCTCCACATTTATGTTTCCACTATTCGCTGAAAGCTCACCACTTCCCGAGAATTCCTCCATTGTAATATTTCCACTTCCTGCATCTGCCTTTACACTGCCGCAAACTGCTTCCCCTGTAACGTTACCACTTCCAGTCTGTATTTCCACTGCTCCTGTAAGATTAGATACATGTACATTACCGCTCCCTGCCTGGAACAAAAGTTCTCTGCAGGATACATTTTTCCACTTAATATTTCCGCTTCCTGCCTGACTGATTAACCTTCCATCCTCAGCGACACAATCATGATTGCCTCTGATATTTCCGCTACCTGTCCCAATGAAGAGATTCTTAAGCGCTCTGTCGGGAATACATACTTCAATCCGCTCTCCTCCCTGCATCAGGCCAAGCCCGAAAAATACAAAAGATGTAACACGTCCTTCGGTCACAATTACCTCTCCATCCTCCAATGTCGTCACAGTCGCCTTTGCATTCTCCCTGTCACTGTACAGATATTCCCTGATTAAAATCTTATCTCCTTCACCAGGTAAAACGATAATATCCTTACTTTTATACTCCAGCTTCAGATTATTGACCTCTGACAGGGTCAGCTCAATGGTATTTCGCAAATTTGCATTTCCACCAAAGGTAAAATCAATCTCTCCCCCAGACACCCGTCTTCCTGCTGCACCTACACTCATCACACAAATGCCTCCAATCATTATCAGCATAATAAGAGCAGCAACCAGCAATGCAACCTTATTCTTCATTTACATCATCTGTCCCTTCTCCATAATTTCTCTGATCATGTCCGTCTACCTGCAAGCCATGATTCCCTTTCTCTGTCTTATGTCGTCCCCTGACAGCCTGTATGTAAGAAACCAGTGAATAATAAAGCGGTATGGTCAAAAAAACTACCCATCCGGGATGCCATGCCATGTAGAAGATTCCCAGACATAAGAAAATCAGCGTTGCCAGAACCGGATAGGCAAAACGGCGGGCATTCTTTTTTTCAATAGCATCCACAAGGGAGTGCCAAATGGGCACCAGAAGGAACAAAAGCCAACCCGGATGCCATGCATTCCACATGCATCCTATAACAAGATATGCAATCATAATAATCAGGAACATGGGGAAATGGGCATGATGTGAAATCCATTCCTTATCATATTTTTCTCCGTTCACATAGACTCCCTTCCTATCAATATGAACGTTATCTCCTTTTTTCTTATCATCCACATGAATACCATCCCAGCCTACATGAACTTCTCCGTTCTTATCCTTCACATGGACACCGCCAAGGCCTACATGCACATAGTCGTCCTTATCATCATTCTGCTCAGAAGCACTGCCTTCGCCCCAGGTCTCACTTTCGGTATATGCAGATGCACCTTCCGCTTCCGGTCTTGGAATTTCATCATCCGTCTTCAGTAGCTCATCCAATGATACCCCATAAAGACGTGCCAGTAATATCAGATTATCCGTATCGGGCGATGCCTCTGCTCTTTCCCATTTGCTTACTGCCTGTCTGCTGTTATTGGTGATTCATTCTTGCACATAAAATAAATACTAATAA
>CAMBLS010000190.1 GCA_945868485.1 uncultured Lachnospiraceae bacterium
TTACTATTCTTCCCATAAAATCATGCGCAGAGGACTCCATTTCTTTGTTGCAGACTACGGCATGCAGGTCAATATCATGAGCCGCTATGGCATTAAAAATTATGCAGTTAAAAACAGGGATTATCGTTTTGTAAATGGTGATGATATGGACTTTCGATATGAAAATATAGAAATTTTTAATATGTATCACGGTGTAACAAGACGAAACACCAAAAAAGGAATCCGTTATGTGGCTAAAATCCACATCAATGGCAATTATACCATCGGAACCTATGACAGCGATGTGGAAGCCGCCATTGCATATAACAAGGCAATCGACCTATTAAAAAAGGCCGGCGTAACCAAAAATTTTTCTCCAAATTATCTGGAAAATCTTTCTCCTTCTGCTTACGCCGACATTTATTCTAGGCTGACTGTTTCCTCCAAAATCACCCATTATTTGCGGGTATAATCAATAAAGCTGATGGTGTATGCAGTCTCATTTTCGACTCCGGGCACTTGCTGCTGCGATGCATATCTCCACATTTTAAACTGGTAAGGATACTCCGGAACCGCTGACTGATCATTAAGCCAAACATCATATTCCAAAAGCAGCATATCCGGTATCAGTTCCCCCAAAATCCAGTTTGTATTTCCGTACAAAATAGGACGATAACCTTCCTTTTCAATTGTTGACATAAACGCTTCTGCTATCTGAGTCTTTTCATCTACATCCAACGAATCGATTCTTGCATTATCATTTATGATGTATTCCATGTCAAAAGCAACCGGATAGCTAATCTGATAGGGAATCAAATTACTGGCAACAAATTCAGCCTCTTCTACAGCCTCTTTTACATTGACTGCCTGAGAAAAAAAGACAACCCCTACTTCCAGTCCGGCTTCCTGTGCACCTGTTATGTTAGAAACAAATTTTTCATCTAAGGATATCAAACCGCTTTCATATCCTCTGCTTCCCAGTTTCAACATAACAAAATCTACTCCTGCTTCTTTAATTGCTGCAAAATCCACTTTCCCGCTGCTTTGCGACAATTCTATTCCAAGCCATGAATTCTTTTCTCCATCTTGATAATAAGACATCTTTCCGCCTGATATCTGCAGATTTGTAAAGTCATACGTATACAGAGGAATTTCTTCGGATATCTCCACCCATTCTTCTTCTCCATCCCTGTGAATTACTTTTATATGCTTTCCGTCCGCTGCCATTTCCTCCTCCGTCGGTTCATGGGAAGGCTCTGGAGATGGACTTACTGTAGGTACTGCTTCTACCACTGCATTTTCATCCTGATACATATTCCAGAAGTCAAGATCTTCCGCTCTGAGCTTATGCTCTCTGTAAAGCGTTTCTATATCTTCCTGTCCTTCAGCAAAGGTAAGCTCCTCTGCAGGGCTGGGTGAAGCACTTGCTTTCGCGATGTCTGCCTTCTGTTTGCCAGAATTCCCTCTTCCACCGTTACTTGCAAAAACCACTGCCAAAATAATAAGTACAAACGCTGATACGGCCACAATCGTGTAGATGACAGGTGTTCCCATACTTCCTTCTTCATAATCATTGGGTAAACGCATTCTATCTCACCACTTTCTCTTTTCAAAACACATGCAAAAATATATAATAGCATTAATAGTCTTTTGGACAATAACTTTTGTTTCTATTAAATATACATGAAACCATCCCTCATTACAACCCATTTCCAATCATAGAGGTTTTTGATATGAAGAAATTATTTTCCCTGATTTGTTCCATAGCCATTTTGCTCACAGGTTGCAATTCCTATATGAACAGCACTGCTCCACTTAAGGCCAACGGAGTCTATTTTGATACCATTATCTCGGTCACTATTTACAAAAACGGTTCACAGCAGATACTTGAAGACTGCATGGATCTGGCAGCACACTATGAGAATCTACTCAGCCCCAATGTGGAAGGCAGCGATGTATGGAAAATCAATCATAGCAATGGTTCTTTCGTCACTGTAGATAATGACACTCTGATGCTCATCAATACTGCTCTTTTCTATGCACAGTTATCTGATGGACTGGTGGATCCTACCATTGGAAGCCTTTCACAGCTTTGGAATTTTGGTTCAGATAACCAGGAACTTGTGCCGGAAGATTCCCTCATTAAAACAGCACTCAGTCATGTAAATTATAAAACTATTATCATACGAAATCAGCAGGTAAAGCTTACTGATCCCCAAGCTCGTATTGAACTTGGCTTTATCGCCAAGGGATTTATTGCTGATAAGATGAAAGAGTTTCTAATATCTAAAGGGGTCACATCTGCCCTGATTAATTTAGGCGGTAATGTTTTGACACTTGGAAACAAACCGGATGATACCCCCTTTCAAATCGGCATTCAAAAACCTTTTTCCCCAGTCGGAACTCCTGCACTTACGCTCGATGTTACTGACAGCAGTGTAGTTTCTTCCGGAAATTATGAACGTTACTTTGAAAAAAACGGTAAACTATATCATCACATTCTTTCTACCGATACCGGCTATCCTGTAGATAACGAATTATCGCAGGTAACCATTTTAAGTACCTCTTCTGTTGACGGAGATGCCCTTTCAACGCTCTGCTATATTCTCGGATACGAAGAAGCCGCCTTACTGCTTGAAAGCCACCCAGACATTCGGGCAATTTTCATTACAGAAGACGGCGATACTCTTTATGCCAATTTTGACTGATATGATGTTCAAACCTTAATTAACATTGACTACACCTGACAACACATTTTTGTAGTCTTCCAAATTTTTTTTAAGAAGTGTAGGTGTATCCAATCCATAGGGACATTTGCCCCTGCACTGATTACAATGCAGACAATTCTCTATCTTTTGCATCTTTCTCTGCACTTCCTCTGTTAATTGAACCTCCGATGGTGATCTTCTAAGAAGCAGTGACATTCTGGCACAATTATTGATTTCAATTCCGGCAGGACATGGCATACAATATCCACATCCTCTGCAAAAATCACCTGAAAGCTCCTTCTTATCTCTTTCAATCTCTTCCCGAATTTCTTCTGTCATAACAGGCGGTCTTACAATATAGGATAAAAATTCATCTAGTTCTTTTTCCCTTTGCACTCCCCAAATTGGTAGAACATTATCAAATTGTGCTGCATGCGCATATGCGGCTGCCGAATTTGTAATCAATCCGCCTGATAACGCTTTCATGGCAATAAATCCAATATTGGCCTTTTTACACTCCATCACAAGTTCTTCATCCTTTTCAGCAGCCAGATAACAAAAAGGAAATTGCAAAGTTTCATATAGCCCACTCCGAATTGCTTCGTGGGCAACTCCCAAACGATGGTTTGTAATTCCTATATGACGAATTTTTCCTTCTTTCTTAGCTTCCAGTGCCGCTTCATATAGTCCGCTTCCATCACCTGGTTTCGGGCAAAAGGGGGGATTATGGAACTGATAGATGTCAATGTAATCTGTCCTCAGCATCTTAAGGCTTTGTTCAAGGTCTTTCCTCAGATCTTCTCCTGTTAAAGCACCTGTTTTTGTTGCGATAAAAAGGGATTCTCTGATTTCCTCAAAAGCAATTCCTAGCTTGTGTTCACTGTCACTGTATGCTCTTGCAGTATCAAAAAAGTGTATTCCAGCATTATATGCCTTTTTCAAAAGATATACTGCCTCATCATCACTGATACGCTGAATTGGCAATGCACCAAATCCATTCTTATCCACTACAATTCCAGTACTTCCAAGTTTTACCTGCATACAATTATCTCCCATATTTTTTGCTTTTCTTCCCATATGCCTTACTAAAACTATGAGCCAGAGAATCTTTTAATTAATTAATGTTTTACAATAGATTTTCTTGGACATTTTTCCATGCAAACACCACAGCCTGCACATTTATCGTAATCAATCGTGGCATTAAAATCAACTACTTCCACAGCCTCTGAAGGACAGTTCTTCTTACATATCTGGCAACCAATGCACCCCACCGTACAATCCTTCATCGTAATCGGCCCTTTGTTCTTTGAACTACATGCCACTGCATACTGGGCATCATAGGGAATTAACTTAATCAAATGTTTGGGGCAGACATCAACACATTTACCACATGCCTTGCATTTTTCCTTATCCACCACGGCCACTCCATTTTCAACATGAATGGCATCAAAGGGACAGACCTTCTCGCAGGTTCCAAATCCAAGACAACCATAATTACAGCTCTTAGCACCGCCATTTGGTACAAAGGAAAGCATCCTGCAATCTTCGATTCCATGATATTCATAATCAAGTGTAATCTTATCACAATCACCCTGACATTGTACATAAGCTGTCATTTTGACACTTTCTTTTGCTTCCACTCCCATAATGTCCGCAATCGTTTTTCCAACTGGCTCTCCACCTACCGGACAGGCATTAACCGGTGCTTCTCCTTTTGCAATAGCTGCTGCAAGACCGCTACAGCCGGGGAACCCACACCCACCACAGTTATTTCCGGGAAGTGCTGCTAAAACCGCCTCTTCCTTTTCGTCTACTTCAACTTTAAATTTAATGGCTGCTATTCCAAGGAAAAGTCCTATAAAAAGTCCTACACCTCCAACTACCGCTACAGCCAGTAAAACTCCTGTTATATTCATCTAGGCACCTCCTACAGCAGTCCCGAAAATCCACAAAAGGCAATTGCCATTAGCCCTGCTGTAATCAGCACAATAGGCATTCCCTTAAAGGATTCCGAAATATCGTTGTATTCCATTTTTTCTCTGATACCGGCAAGAATAACAATGGAAATCGTAAATCCGACTGCTGTTGCAAAACCATTTACTATACCTGTTAAAATTCCATAATTCTTCTGTACATTAGTGAGCGCTACACCTAATACTGCACAGTTAGTCGTAATCAACGGTAAATAGACACCCAATGCCTGATACAGAGACTTCATAAACTTCAGGCTGGTCAGGACCTGGCTGGGGGCGGGAGCCCTGGGCCCATCGCGGGCGGTTCGGCCTCGTAGGCTGGTGTG
>CAMBLS010000191.1 GCA_945868485.1 uncultured Lachnospiraceae bacterium
ACAAGTACAATGATGCAATTATCAATGTACCTTGGGGAAAAAAATATCATTCTACATATCGCATTGGTATGCGCAAGATGTTAAATCTGAGCGGTGAAAGAACTCTGATTGCAGCAATTATTCCTCCGGGTGTTTGTCATATTGATGGAATCTATAGTATGACATTTACATCTGGCTTTGTTGTTATGGCTGGATGTATGGCCTCGCTACCGTATGATTTCTACATTAAAGTATCAGGAAAAGCAAATGGTTGTTATAATATTTTTTCGAGTTTTCCGATATTGAACAACTCCATTTATGCTGGTGAAATAGCAGTCCGTGCACTTTTATTAAATTGCGTAACAAGGGAATATAGTGAACTTTGGGAAAAATCTTGGATATCGACATTTACGCAAATGGCGTGGACAAAGGATGATGCACGACTCTTGCAGGACAAATTTTCTAGATTGACTCGGACGTGGAATTACGATACTCCGCTTCGTACCGATTTTGAAAGACGTCAGGCGTTAGTTGAATTAGATGTTCTGGTTGCTATGGCATTGGGTATGACATTTGAACAGCTTGTCGCAGTTTACAGAATTCAATTCCCTGTTTTGCAGCAAAATGAGGAGGATACGTGGTTCGATGCTTTCGGTCGAATTGTTTTTACAAAAAACAAGGGATTATCAGGGGTAGGATATGATAGAAAAGTCTGGGAATCAGAGTTGAAAGAATCACCAGAAGGAAAGAAGTTCTACCGTACAATTACTGACGATACCATGCCCGGCGGTCCAGTGGAACGTACAATTGAATATGTTGCCCCGTTTGACCGCTGCGACCGTGAGCAGGACTACGAGACCGCATGGAAGTTCTTTGAGGAGAAGTATGGGAAGAGATAATGCATAGATAAGAAAAAAAGAGGTTCCCTGTTTGTTCGCAATTGTGCCAGTGATGCGATAGATCAACATTACGAGGAGGAAATTGCACTCGCTGTGGCTTGTCAGAAAGAGAAAGATGTTTGCAGCGCTATTGCAGCACTTCTTGAAATAAAAACGCAAAAAAATGAGATTATGCGTCTGCTGAGTAAATTTTATGGTGTCGATAGCATTGCGGAAGCAATGGAACTTGTAACAACAGTCAAGGTGACCAATCAGATCAATGCCCTGAAAGATTACCTAAGTGAGCTTGGGATGAGCCGCGTTGAGATTGTGAATTATCTGAGGGAACATCGTGTGAGAACACAGCTTCAGACAGATCCTAAACTTCAAAACATGAGAAGCGACAAATTAAAGGTGTATTTCGATAAACATTGATAGTTTTGAAACACCGAGGAGGTAAATCACTTGAACTACATAAAATGGCTGCACATAGAGGGATTTAAGAAGTTTATCTCCCTTGATGTGGAGTTCAACAAACATATGAACATTCTTGTCGGTGAGAATGAAGCTGGCAAAAGCACTATTTTAGATGCAATTAAAACTGTGTTGAATCAGCAGTATCGTAATGCTGACAAGTCAATATTGCGTGACCTGTTCAATACGCAGATGGTAGCTGCATTTAAGGCCGAACCGAGCGTTAGGACGCTGCCTCGAATCTATATCGAGGTAGAACTGGCACTTGATCCTCAGCAAAAAAACGCTTCTTACTTTTATGGAGAAGTTTATGGGCAGAAAAAGCAGCAGGTTGAGAAATTCGGCATTCGATTTGAATGCAAGTATGATGAGGAACTTGGCACCGGAATGGAACAATCCATTCAGGAAGGTAAGATTCCGTATGAATACTATACACTGACTTGGACAACATTTGCTAATCGCCCATATCAGATGATCAAAAGACCACTTAATTTCTTAGCAATCGACACAACGAGCAGCGCATCGGCTCCGTCGTTTAACTACTTCAACAGGACTTTGTTTACGAGCAGATATGATGATGCTACGAAAGCAAAGGCTAAGAATGAGTTTAGAGATAAGCTGATTGAAGCATTTGATAACCTTGGTTTGCCTGCACTTAGTGAAAATCAGAAGTTTGGTGTAGACAGCAAGAAGGTTGTTCTGGAAACGGTGTTGTCTATTTATGAAGACTCCATCGCTCTAGAAAATCGTGGTAGTGGCATGGAGAGCCTTATTAAGACACAGATTGCATTGGATAGAGCGAATGGATTGGATGTTATCTTGATGGAAGAACCGGAGAATCATCTTAGCTTTTCGACCCTGAGAACAATGCTTCAGCAGATCTCAGATCAGCAGGAAAATTCGCAGATTATCGTGGCAACTCATAACAACATGATTACTAGCCGATTGAATTTGAAAAATGTTCTATGGATCACCGAAGATGGGGTTAAAAGCCTTAATGGTGTTAGGTCTGATGTGGCTGAGTTTTTTGTCCGAGCAGATGACAACGCTTTCTTGCAGTTACTGTTATCCAAAAAGGTAATTCTAGTTGAAGGTGCGACAGAGTTTCTCCTTCTTCCCTTGTTCTATAAGCAAATCACAGATCATACCATTGAGGAAGATGGTATTTCTGTGATTTCTTGCAATGGCATTTCTTATAAGCGTTATCTCGAAATTGCAAAAGCAACGAATAAGAGAATTGCTGTTGTCACAGATAATGACGAGAAAAGTGATAGAATAGCAGAAGCGGCTTCCTTTAATCAAGCTAACGATCTACAGCACATTTTTATGGGTGCGACAGTAGATGAATGGACTTGGGAATCCTGCATTTACAAAGAGAATAAAGACACCTTGGATGGAATGATTGATGTTCAGGCAGGAGCAGCTTATAAGTTCCATGACAAGGATTACGGTGCTGTGTTGGGTAAGATGTTAAACAACAAAGTTGATATAGCATATAAAATGCTTACTTCTGGCAAAACATTTACTATTCCGCAATACATAAAGGATGCGATTGGATGGCTAAGAGGGTAATCTTGGCAGTAGCCGGTGCGGGAAAAACCTATCATATCTGCCATGAGATAGACCCGACAAAGCGTAATTTGATACTGGCTTTTACCCACGAGAACATTTACAATATCCAAAAAGAACTATGCGATGCACATGGGTGTGTGCCTGAATTAACGACGGTATCTACTTTTGATTCGTTCGTCTATCATCAACTGGTATTACCCTATGAGCCGAGCATAGCTGAGCACTTCGGGTGTCCTGAGTTTGTTAGTCGTGGAATCTGTACAGTAGATCCTCCACCAAAAACAATAAAGAATAGCAAAGGAAAGCATGTTGCCAATCCACTTTACAAGAAAAAAGATGGGCTTGCACACTATGTCACTATGAGGGAACAATATTACTGTGCAACCCTGTCCGAACTGGTTTTACAAGTAAAGAAGAATCGAGAATCTCTTATTAAAAGAGTAGCAGCACGTCTGAAGATGTTTTATGATTGTGTGCTGATTGATGAGTTTCAAGATTTTCGAGAATATGATTATGAGTTGATTATGGCTTTGGCAAAGCAACTTGATGATGTTGTTCTTGTAGGTGATTATCATCAACATTCTGTTTCGGCTACGAATAATTCGGGAAAGCCATTCAAGAACAAGATAGGCGAAGTCAGCTATGATGATTTTGTCACAAATATTATCAGCGAAGGGTTTACTGTAGATGCTTCGACACTTGCAAAATCCCGTCGTTGTTCGAAGGATGTATGTAACTATGTCAGTCAAAAATTAGGGATTGAGATTACATCAAACGGAGATCATAGCGGAGCAGTAAAATGGATTGACGATAATCCATATTCAGTTCTGGACGATGATCGAATTATCAAGCTGGTATTTCAAGAGGCTGGTAAGTATTCATTTATAGCTCTTAATTGGTCATATTCAAAAGGAGATACCTTTGATTCTGCATGTGTGATCTTGACAGACGGTCTGGATAATCTCGATAGCGATAAGTTCAATTCTGACAGGGTAAGACCTTCAACACTTAACAAGTTGTATGTTGCAATGACACGAAGCCGTGGCGATTTGTATCTGATGAAGGCTTCGACTTTCAAAGCAATAAGAGATTCTTATATCATACAATAGCGATAAGTAATGCTGAGAGAATAAACAAAGGAGGATTGCAGTATGTTACCATCCATACTTGCTAAACAATTACAGAAAGGCATAGGGGATTATATTGAAACCACATTCCCAATGACCAACGAACCCTTCAAAGGCTCAGTTCAAAAAATGCTGGCAAATAAAGGCTCTGTTTACCATGAGCCTTATATTGCTGTGCGTCTTCCCTTCCGTGTGGCAGAGAAAATGCCAACTTGCTTTGAAGCAATTCATCCTGCATATCTTCCTTATGTGCATCAGCAAAAAGCCTTTGAGAGACTAATCGGAGATGATGGTCGCTCCACATTAGTTGCAACTGGTACCGGTTCAGGTAAGACAGAGTGTTTCCTATACCCGATTTTGGAGTATTGCTATCAGCATCGAGGCGAGCGAGGAATAAAAGCACTTATTATATATCCGATGAATGCTTTGGCGACGGATCAAGCTAAACGTATTGCAGAGATGATTTATGGAAGTGATGAGCTCCATGGAAATGTTACTGTCGGTATGTATGTTGGTGGTCAAGAACATACGCCTGCTCGAACTATGAGTGAACATGGAGTTATTACAGACCATGAAACAATGCTGAACAACGCACCTGATATTCTGATGACCAACTATAAAATGTTGGACTATCTGCTGGTGCGTCCGAAAGATGCTCTTTTATGGGAGGATAATGACTCTGAAACTCTGAAATATATCGCAGTTGATGAGCTGCATACATTCGATGGAGCGCAAGGCACAGATTTAGCTTGTTTGCTTCGCCGCTTGAAACGACGCCTGGGAATCTATGATGGATACCTGTGTTGCATTGGCACATCTGCAACAATGGGTTCCAAGGAAAACAACAATAATATTCTAAATTACGCAGAAGAAATTTTCGGCGAACCGTTCGATAAGGATGCAATTATTA
>CAMBLS010000192.1 GCA_945868485.1 uncultured Lachnospiraceae bacterium
TAATCTGGAAACTTTGCGCAAAAACGGACGTCTGACAGGCGTAAAGGCATTGGTGGCATCCACATTAAGTATTAAGCCGGTTATGGGTGCCAATGCAGGGGAAATTATCCAGCTTGGTCAGGCAATCGGAATTAAGAAGGCTCTTGCCAAGATGGCAGAAACCGTTGTAAAGGAAGCAATTCATCCGGAAGAAAAGTCATTAATGATTACTCACTGCAACTGTCTGGAACGTGCAGAGAGTGTTAAGAAGATGATTCTGGAGAAAATTAACGTAAAAAAAGTTCTGATTATGGATACCAGAGGGGTCAGCAGTATGTATGCAAATGATGGCGGTGTAATTGTGACATTATAATTCCGACTGGTACATTTGTAAGGCGCTTTTAATTCCTGAATAAGCAAAAGGAGTGGATTTTATCACAGTACCATCTTTGAGCGTTACGCTGAAATGAGAAAACTTCTCAAGATAGGCAATGTTAATCAAAGATTTTTCATTCAGCATGTGCATGTGTGAGAACATGGAGATGCTGCCAAAGAAGCCTTCCATAGTGGAAAGTATGCGCACTTTTGTTCCATTTTTCAGGTATACATTTACGGACATATTTTCATAAAGTGCATAAACTATATCATCCTCCTGCACATACAGGGTCTCTCTATCGGATCGCAATTCGATGGTGGGGATGCGGTTTTGTTGCAGGAGGATTGCATGATCAAGTGCATCACTCAGCTCCGTTGTAATGATTGGCTTGGAGAGATGCATGAATTCATATGTGGTCTTAGGCAGAAGGTCTGTTTTGGTGCGATAGTCAATCTGAGAGGAACAGAGAATGATAGGGGCGGTTACCCCAGCACTTTTTAGTTCGCAGGCAAAATCAAGCCCGTCCGTTTTTCCTGTTGTAATATCAATGAAAAATAAATCATAAGGCATGGGATTTTTTGCCAGAGCCTCACAATCCCCAAAGGAATCTACATAAAAAACGCCGGTAGACGCCTTGCGTTTGTCAGATTCTCTTCCAAGAAGACGTTCTAATTGTTTTCTGTCAGCTATATTATCATCACAGATTGCGATATGCATGATTTTCCTCCTGTCAAATAACGGAAATTTCGATAGGTGCATTCAGGAAAGCTAAAATGAGTATTATTTGAATAATCAGAATGAGTGGCATTCCATATACAAAGGAACGGTGTCTTGTTTTATGACGAAAAGCATACATTCCAAGAATGGAACCTATGCTTCCGCCGATTACAGCAACTGTAAAAAGGGTCGCTTCCGGAATACGGAAGGCCCTTTTTTTTGCTTTATATTTATCGATGCCCATAAGGGCAAATCCAATCAGGTTAATCGCTATGAGATAGGATAATAGCAGTGTAATTACCTCCATAAGAGACATTGTCCTCCATAGTGAAAAGTCAGATTTATTTCAATTCGCCGAGCTCCTGCATCTTCATGGCACGAACCTTGGTAGAAAGACCAAACAGATTAATGAAACCTTCTGCGTCATGATGGTCATAAAGATCTCCGGTTGTGAAGGAAGCAATGCTCTCGTTATATAAAGAATACGGAGAAGTAGTGCCAGCTTTGATAATATTTCCCTTGTAAAGCTTAAATTTAACTTCACCTGTCACATACTGCTGGGTGGACTCGATGAAAGCCTGAACAGCTTCACGCAGAGGAGAGAACCATTTTCCCTCATAAACAATCTGAGCCATCTTGTTGCCCATATCCTTTTTGACTGCATAGGTGTCACGGTCAAGAATCAGTTCCTCAAGCTGCTGATGAGCTTCGTAAAGAATGGTTCCACCAGGAGTCTCATAGACACCTCTGGATTTCATGCCAACCACACGATTTTCTACAATGTCAACGATACCGATTCCATGCTTGCCGCCTAATTTGTTCAGCTCACGAATGATATCGGAAACCTTCATCTTCTTACCGTTTACGGAAGTGGGAATACCCTTCTCAAAGGTCATGGTTACATATTCACCTTCTTCAGGAGCCTTTTCGGGGGTAGTTCCAAGTACCAGAAGATGCTCAAAGTTGGGTTCGTTTGCAGGGTCTTCCAGTTCCAGACCTTCATGGCTGATATGCCATAAGTTACGGTCACGGCTATAGCTTGAATCTGCGGAGAACGGAAGGTCAATGCCGTGTGCCTTGCAGTATTCGATTTCAGATTCACGGGAATCCAGTGTCCACTTGTCATTTCTCCATGCAGCAATAATCTTTAAGTCAGGAGCAAGTGCCTTGATACCAAGTTCGAAACGAATCTGGTCGTTCCCTTTACCAGTTGCACCGTGGCAGATTGCAACAGCGCCTTCCTTACGGGCGATTTCTACCAGTTTCTTGGCAATGAGTGGTCTTGCCATGGAAGTTCCGAGAAGGTATTTATTCTCATATACTGCATGAGCCTGCACACAGGGAACAATGTACTCATCACAGAATTCATCGATTACATCTAATATGTATAATTTTTCAGCGCCACAGAACTTAGCTCTTTCCTCAAGACCATCCAGTTCCTCTTCCTGTCCGCAGTCGATGCAGACACAGACTACTTCATAATCAAAATTTTCCTTGAGCCAGGGGATGATGGCTGTGGTGTCAAGTCCGCCTGAATACGCTAAAATGACTTTTTCTTTCATAATTAATTGCCTCCAAAATATTTTTATATGCAGCGTTCGCTTGCTTTCTTCTGACAATATACAACATATTGAATGGAAATGCAATACCTAGTTTTGCATAAAATTAAAAAATAATTTAGAATTTATGCATAAATACAAAAAATAGTTGAATATTATGCATAAGACATGTATAATCATGCATTGAATAATACAGGTGTGATTTGCTGTTGAGATTTTAAGGGAGAGAGAGTATAGTTATTTTGCTGCCTGCTTTTGTGGCATTAACAATTAAATTGATACCAAAAGATGTTATGGAAAGGAACCGCAGGTTGTCTGAAGGAGTATGGAAGGATGGAAAGCCACAGAAGCAAATATTGCTTAAAGTAGAGGATTGAGAAATGAAACTTAAAAATATTCTTATTGTAACAGATGACATTGAAACATCTATTTCCTTTTATAAGGAGCTTTTCGGGCTGGAGGTCATATTGGACAATGGCGGTAATGTCATTATGACAGAAGGACTTGTGCTTCAGGACAGAAAAATATGGGAAGCGTTTATGGGAAAAGAAGTTACATACGGACATCATGATGCAGAACTTTATTTTGAGGAAAATGATTTAGATGCGTTTCAGGAAAAACTGGATCAATCTTCCTTTGAAATTGAGTATGTCAGTAGGCTTATGACACATTCGTGGGGACAGCGGGTAATCAGGATGTATGATCCGGATTGTCATGTAATTGAAATTGGAGAAAGCATGGAATATGTAAATTCAAGGAAGTAGAACAGCAAGCTTGAATTTACAAGGAAAATAAATTTTTGTTGAAAGAGCGATAGAGGAGAAAAATTATGAGCAACAAGACAAAGATTTTTATTGATGGAAGTGAAGGAACCACAGGCTTAAGAATTCATGAGCGTTTTGCAGGAAGAGATGATATTGAACTTCTTCCCATTGCATCTGAACTCAGAAAGGATGTTGCGGAGAGAAAGAGACTGATTAACGAGTCAGATATTACATTTCTTTGCTTGCCGGATGATGCTGCAAGGGAGTCAGTAAGCCTTGTGGAAAATGAAAATGTAAAAATAATTGATACTTCAACTGCCCACAGAACAGAGGAAGGCTGGGCATATGGTTTCCCTGAGTTATCCGATGTACATAGACAGAAAATAAAGGAAGGAAAACGGATTGCAGTGCCGGGCTGTTATGCTACGGGCTTTATCTCGATTATTTATCCACTGATTGCAGGAGAAATCCTTCCTAAAGATTACCCGGTGTCGGCATTTGCCCTGTCAGGCTACAGTGGGGCAGGGAAAAAGACCATAGCGGTTTATGAAGCCGATGAGAGGGACAAAGAACTTGATGCACCCAGAGAGTATGCACTTACCCAGAACCATAAGCATTTAAAGGAAATGCAGAAAATTACTGGGCTTAACAGGACACCGTTGTTTTCCCCTATTATCTGCGATTATTATAGCGGGATGCTGCTTACCACGCCTTTTTATACAGATATGCTCTTAGGAGGACAGAATCCGGAGCAGATACATGAGTTTTTAACAGATTATTATACCGGCAAACAGTTTGTGAAGGTAATGCCTTTTGGAAAGGAAGCTGATTACAAGGGCTTTCTTGCGGGAAATGCCTGCTCAGGCTGGGATGGAATAGAAATTTATGTAACAGGAAACGAGGACAGGGTACTGGTAAGTACCCGGTTTGACAATTTAGGAAAGGGTGCTTCCGGTGCTGCCATTCAGTGCCTTAATATTATGCTTGGATGCGAAGAAAGTAAGGGGCTGAATCTTTAGTGATGAATGAATTAATATACGATACTACTTTATATGAAAACATCCCCTCCGGAGAGGGACGATTGCCAAGGGAAATGGAAGTGTATAAGCTGCTTGAGCAGCTAAATATTCCTTTTAAAAGAATGGATCACGAGCCAATGGCTACCATAGAGGCATGTCAGGGAGTGGACAAAATTCTGGGAATACATATGTGCAAGAATTTATTTTTGTGCAACAGCCAGAAAACAATTTTTTATCTGCTGATGATGCCGGGAGAGAAAAAGTTTAAAACGAAGGAACTGTCAAAGCAGATTGGAAGTGCCAGACTTTCTTTTGCACCGGAGGATTTTATGGAGGAATATCTGCATATTTCGCCAGGTGCAGTGAGCGTCATGGGGCTTATGAACGACAAGGACAATCATGTGAATCTGTTGATTGATGAGGATGTGCTTAAGGAAGAATTTCTCGGATGTCATCCTTGTGTAAATACTGCAAGCTTAAGGCTTAAGACCAGCGATGTAATTGAAAAGTTTCTTCCCTTTACA
>CAMBLS010000193.1 GCA_945868485.1 uncultured Lachnospiraceae bacterium
AAACTATGCAAACTGTGGTGGTGCAAGCTGGGCAGTATCTTCTAACTGCAAGAATGTAGATCTGTCAGTAGACTTCTTGAAGACTAATTTTGGCGGCAGTTTAGAATTATATGATATTCTGCTTCCTAATGCAGGAGCAATTGCAAGTTACTTACCTGCAGGTGATTCTGCTGTTTATCAGGAAGGAAGCGACTTCTACGGTGGACAGAAAGTATATTCAGACATTGTTGAATTTGCAAATGGAGTACCTGCATTCTCCTATGATGCCTACTATTCTGATATCAGAAGTGCTTTGACTGATGCGATTACCAATGTAGTTCAGAACGGTGCAGACATTGCTGAAGAAATTCAGAATGCACAGGATACTGTAGAGTTCAATATTGGTGGTTGATATACAGGCTTGATAGAATAAGTGAGATAAATTAATGAACTGGGAGGATGGATATGAAGATGAAACGAATGGGAATTGAGAGGAGATACAGGCTGATTGGTTGGGCATTTTTGCTGCCGGCGGCATTGCTTATTTTTATCTTTTGCTTTTATCCTATGCTTCAGGCCATCCTCCTGTCTTTTAAAAGCGGAAGTGGGGTTAATGCATCATGGTCAATTAGCAACTACACCAGAATACTGAAAGATAAAACCTTTAAACAGTGTTTGTTTAATACCATTTTTTATCTGATTGTTCAGGTGCCCATTATGTTAATACTGGCGCTGATGTTGGCACAGCTGTTGAACAACCCGAAATTACGATTTCGAGGTGCCTTTCGAACCATGATTTTCCTGCCCTGTGCAACATCACTGGTTTCCTATTCCATGATTTTTAAATCATTGTTTGCGGATAAGGGATTAATCAACATGATTTTGGAGCAGATAGGTTTATTTCCGATATCATGGTTTCAGAATGCGTGGGCAGCAAGATTTGTCATAATCATTGCGCTGATCTGGCGATGGACGGGATACAATATGGTATTTTATCTGGCAGGATTACAGAATATAGATTACTCTGTCTACGAAGCCAGCAGGATTGATGGGGCAAGTCCAAGGCAGCAGTTCTTTAAAATTACGATACCACTGCTAAAGCCTACCATTTTACTTACAGCAATTATGTCTACGTCAGGCACGTTGCAGCTTTTTGATGAGTCGGTAAATCTTACCGCCGGCGGTCCTGGAAAAGCATCGATGACACTGGCGCACTACATATTTAATATTTCTTTTGTGGAAACGCCGAAATTTAACTATGCGGCAGCGTTATCTGTGTTTATTCTGGTTTGTGTGGCAACTTTATCGTTTATTCAGATGAAAGTGGGTGATAAGCGTGACTAAGGCAAAAACTGTTATTTCTTATGTTATTTTGTGCGTAGTAAGTTTTCTATCTGTTTTTCCGTTGTACTATATGTTGTGTGGAGCAACCAATCCCAGCATTGATGTAATCAGAGGGAAACTGGTTCCAGGGAGCTATCTTCTGGAAAATTTCAAGACTTTGATTGAGTTTCAGGACTTAGGACGTGCGCTGTTTAATTCCTTCCGAAATTCAATACTGATTACTATATTTACCCTGTTGATTTGTTCAATTGCCGGATACGGTTTTGAAATCTATCATGATAAAGGCAAGGATATACTGATGAGTATTTTGCTGCTGGCAATGATGTTGCCTTTTGTAGCCTTGATGATACCATTGTTTAAAATGTTTTCTACATGGGGAATGGTAAATACATGGATGGCACTGATGCTGCCTTCAATTTCTACACCATTCATGATTATGCTGTTCCGTCAGGCTGCCCGGTCATTTCCTGCGGATATTATCGATGCAGCAAGAATGGAAGGGGTAAGTGAAATCGGAATATTCTTCCGCATGTATATTCCTACGATGAAATCTACTTACGGTGCAGCCATGACAGTTACCTTTATGAATGCATGGAACAATTATCTGTGGCCCAAAATCATCCTTCAGAGAAATGAGTCTATTACTATGCCCATGCTGGTCGCTAACCTGAAGAGCGGATATTCGGTAGATTATGGAATGCTAATGCTTGGAGTATTAATTTGTACTCTTCCTACAGCCATCATTTTCCTTTGCTTGCAGAGGAGCTTTACTAATGGAATAACAGGAGCGGTAAAATGATAGAACAGGAATTTTGTCTTTCTAAAGAAGAATTCAGTCTTGTTCAGGCAAAGCTGAAAGCAGCAGTTGAATTTGGTTTTATTTCTGAAGATGATCCTGATGCCATTGTATGGCGATGCCAGGATCACAA
Organism: uncultured Lachnospiraceae bacterium; assembly: GCA_945868485.1. GTDB lineage: Bacteria > Bacillota > Clostridia > Lachnospirales > Lachnospiraceae > Suilimivivens. The sequence continues at coordinate 2,253 of CAMBLS010000193.1, forward strand.
TAGAAGTATCGAAGACAGACTGAACAAAGGAGAGGTTATTTATGGTATGACCTGTTTTTCCCTTCCAGCATATTTACAATATGAGCTGACCAGATTTCGGCTGGATTTTGTGGAGGGAAAGGCAAAAAATTATGCCTATAAGCCCATTACAGATGAGGATAAAAGAGGATTTTACCAGGAAAATCAAGAGCTGTTTAAGCGATGCCTGGGGGATTATTTCGCCTATGAGGATGCGGAATCCGTCATTGAAAAGAGAATTAGGGAGGAAGAGTATTACAGCTATGTCCAGAACATATTATGTCAGTGCAAAAGCGGGAAATGATCATAATCAAGGCAATTCAGAAAGAGAGCCCTTTGCTACGCTGTCAGCTGTTAATCGGTTAAAGCTTCAGCCCGGAGATCGGGTGCTTTTGGAATGCGGATCTGTATTTGAAGACCAGTATTTGCACCTGTCGGCACAGGGAACTGTGGAAAGCCCAATTATTATTGGAAGCTATGGGGAAGGAGCACTTCCCCGTATCTGTGGAAATGGGCAGGGAATATGGTTTCAGGACTATGGTGTAGAGCTGGATGCACCAACTCATGTGTGGAGAGGTGAGGTATCCTCTGCGGTGCTTTTGACAGATGTATCAAATTTTATTTTAAGTGATCTTGAGATTACCAATTGTGGAAACACAAAAAGCCATGAGAACTATAACAGCGCCCATAAGATGGATCGGACGGGAGTAGCGGTAGTGGCAAAAAACAGAGGTACTTTACAGAATATTACGCTGAAAAACCTTTATGTTCATGATGTAGAGGGAAATGTGTATAACAAGCACATGAACAATGGGGGGATTTATATTACTGCGCTGAAACCTGATGACGAAGCAAAGACAGGGATTGCCAGATATGATGGATTTACAATTGAGGACTGCTTTGTTTATAGGGTAAGCCGTTGGGGAATTGCCTTTGGATATACTTACAGACACGATAACTTCAAGGAGTGTTTATTGGAGGAAGCGTGGTTTAAGGAATACGGACATGAAAATATTCTTGTTCGAAACAATTATGTCAAGGCGGCAGGCGGAGATGGAATTACTGTCATGTATTCCCTGCGCCCATTGGTAGAGCATAATACATCGGATTCTGTTGCACAGCAGATGAATGCACTGTGTTATTGTGAGCCCCTTGACCGTCAGGGAATGGTGGCAGCAGCCATCTGGCCGTGGAAATGTAAGGATGCACTTTTCAGGTACAATGAGGCGACGGATACACGGTTGAATCAGGATGGAATGGCATATGATGCAGATTCTGGAGATGGAACCAGATATGAATACAACTACAGTAGATTAAATGAAGGCGGATGCGTAATGTTTTGTCTTGAACAGGCAGTGAACAATACCTTTTGTTATAATCTAAGTGAAGACGATCTGGGAGGGACGATCAGTCCGGCGGATAACCCGGATGCTTACATTGGGTACAATACCTTTTATGTTAGAAATAATGTACCTTTTATCCGTACTTCCATGGATGGTGGAAACTACGTTTTGGAGGATAATGTTATTATCCCCTTGGAATAAAATCAGAGTGGTATGGGGCGTTGCCCGAATGACATGTTATGGCTTCTTCAAACATGTCATTCGGGCAACGCCCATCCTATCATATGGAACGGTTATCTTTCGGGCGTATTTTCACTTTTGGCGGTTGAAGATGAAAAACTCTTGTGCTATAATTAATCGATTATGCAAACGAATAATAAAGAAAGGGAGCAGGGACTACATGAAAGCATTTTTAATTCTGGAAGACGGCACTGTTTTTGAAGGAACACATATCGGTGTCGACAAGGAAATTATCAGTGAAATTGTGTTTAACACTTCCATGGCGGGATATCTCGAAGTTTTGACAGATCCATCCTATGCAGGACAGGCTGTCTGTATGACTTATCCGCTAATCGGCAATTATGGCATATGCAGAGAGGATATGGAATCAAGACAGGCATGGCCTGACGGTTTCATTGTAAGGGAGCTTTCCCGTCTTGCAAGCAACTTCCGAAAGGATATCACCATTCAGGAATTCCTTGAAGAACAGGATATTCCGGGAATTGCAGGGATTGATACCAGGGCGCTTACCAAGATTCTTCGTGAAAAGGGCACCATGAATGGTATGATTACCACCAATGAAAATTATGACTTAAATGAAATCCTTCCCAGATTAAAAGAGTATACCACTGGTAAGGTAGTTGAAAAAGTAACCTGTCCCCAGAAATATGAAATAAAAGGTTCCAGAGATCTTGCTGAAAACGGTCCCCTTTCCGGAAGCGGCAGATTTATAGCGGAGGATTATGCAAATGGTGTGCGCGAGATGCGTCCAAGCATTACGCGCCAGTTAAATGGACTTGGAAAAAAGGTAGCGCTGCTAGATTTAGGTGCCAAGGACAACATTGCACTGTCACTTGCGCAGCGTGGCTGTGATGTGACTGTATATCCGGCACTGACTAAAGCAGAAGAAATTATTGCAGATAAGCCAGATGGCATTATGTTGAGCAATGGTCCTGGGGACCCCAAGGAATGCGTGAGCATCATTGCTGAGATTAAGAAGCTGTATGACACAGACATCCCGATTTTTGCCATCTGTTTAGGACACCAGCTGATGGCACTTGCAACAGGCGCAGATACCTTTAAAATGAAATACGGACA
>CAMBLS010000194.1 GCA_945868485.1 uncultured Lachnospiraceae bacterium
ATGCTGAAACAGTTGGCGATGCTCTTAAGTTTGTAAAAGAAAATGAAATGGTCAAGGTATGTTCTCACAATGGAAGTGTATTTTCTGTAGAACCTCCTCTGTTCGTAGAATTAGAGATTATTGATACTGAACCTGGATTTAAGGGAGATACAGCAACAGGTGCAACCAAACCTGCAAAGGTAGAAACCGGAGCAAATGTAAATGTACCTTTATTTGTTGAGATGCATGATGTAATCAAGATTGATACCAGAACAGGTGAGTATCTTTCCAGAGTATAACATTAAGATCGTCCAATCAATTCATAAGCTTGAAAGACAATGATGATTCATTGTCTTTTTTTGTTGTCTTTGCAGAGCAATCTGCGCTTACTTTTAATTATTATTTGGAAAGAACGAGGTATCTATGAACCACATATCTATTGATTTCACATCATTTACTCAAATCATTCAAAATAATTTGCAGAAGATGCTTGGAGAAAACTATACAGTATTTTCGCACACTGTCAAAAAAAATAATGGGGTAGAGTTGACCGGAATTGTTGCAAAACGTACTGGATGTTCTGCCTCTCCAACTATTTATATCAATCGTTTTTTCAAGGAAAATCTTACAGAGGAAGAAGTCCAGAAAGTAACAGTAGCCCTATATGATGAGTTTCAGGCAGCAGAATTCGAGGAAGAAATTGACTTGTCTGATTTTGTTGAATTTGAGAAGGCGAAGGAGAAATTGGCTTTCAAATTGATTCATGCAGAAAAGAACAGAGAATTGTTAAAGTCAGTTCCATATAAGCGTTTTTATAATCTGGCAATTGTATTTTATTATACAGTGCAGGAAGCTCCTTTTTTTGGTCAGGCAATCATTATGGTCCATAACAGTCATATGGAAAAGTGGAAAACAAATGAAAATGAATTATTTAAAATCGCATTTGAAAACACACCGTTGTTGTTTCCAAGTGAGATTAACAGCATGGAAGAAGTCATGCGGGAGATTATTTCTGAAAGCCTTACGGCAGACATTAAAAGAGCAAAATACCAGAAAAAAGAAAATGAAAGCTTATTGGATGAGAAGTGGCTTGATGATCTGGTGAGCCAGATGAATGAGAATACTGGCAAAAGTAAAATACCCATGTATGTGCTTACGAATAAGAAAAAGCTTTATGGAGCAGCATGCATGCTGTATCCAGGGGTGCTTAAAAAATTTGCCGAAAAGGAAGATCAGGATCTTTATATACTTCCAAGCTCTATACATGAAGTAATTCTGATACCCGCAAGCGAAGCATCCAATCAGGAAAGTCTTCTTGATATCGTAACGGATATTAACAGGACACAGGTGCCGGAGGACGAGGTATTAGCTGATGCTGTCTACTACTACATAAAAAGCAGAGATAAGGTCGTGTTGCTTTCCTGATATTGGTACAAGTGTTTCACAGTTTTTTTATAATTGATAACTAGACAATCCAGAAAGCATATGTTATTATATTCAAGGTGATGTAACAAATTTGTAATATTTACTTGCACCCGTAGTCTAACGGATAGAACGAAGGCCTCCGACGCCTTTAATGCAGGTTCGATTCCTGTCGGGTGCATTTGCATCACCTTGAATATAAACTCAAAATTTCTAATATTCTGAGTTAATATCTATAAAGAAAGGAAAGCTATGAATCATTCAAATCAGAACAAAATGCATGAGCTGAAGGAAAAATTCATGATTGCCAGAGACTGGGTCATGGATCATAACAAGATTGTGATGCCTCTTGTTCTCGTTGTCTGTGTACTCATTACGATTCTGATTGCATTAAATGCAAATCAGAGGGAAGCGCTCGAAAAGGAAGCACAGCAGGCAGCAATGGCAGTAGCCTCCGAAGAATCAGGAAATTCTGTGGAAGGACTGGAAGCCCCCACCTTTGAATTGGAAGAAAATGCACATCCGGAAATAAATAATATTGTCCGTACCTATTACGATGCGCAGGCATCAGGAGATATCGAAACAATATCTTCTTTAAATACGTATTTAAATGAAATTGAAACCATACGTGTTCAGGAACTCAGCAAATATATTGAATCCTACCCGGTACTGACGGTGTATACCAAGCCTGGATTGACAGAGAGTTCTTATGTTGCATATGTATACTCAGAAGTAAAGTTTGTTGATATGGATCAGCCTTTGCCTGGAATGCAGACTTATTATATCGGGTTAAATGAAAATGGAGATTACTTTGTTACTGATGGAACCTATGATAATACTATCTGGAACTACATCAAGGAGGTTACACTTCAGGATGATGTGGTAGATTTAAATAATAAAGTTGTTGTAGAATATAATGATCTGCTTGCAGGGGACGAGGAACTCAGCGAATTTATTGCTTATCTGAAGGAAAAGATCAATGAGGATGTAGGGGAAATTCTGGCAGAAGCAGAGAAAGCAGACGAGGAATCTGAAATACAGATGGCAGATGCCTCATCAGAAGAAACGCCTGCGGAAGAGGAAGTACAGACAGTTATAAAAACAGTAAAAGCAACGGATGTGGTAAATATCAGAAGCTCTGATAGTGAGGAAGCTGACAAGATTGATAAAGCCCAGATTGGTCAAGAGTTTACTTTGCTTGAAGAAAAGGGCAATGGCTGGAGCAAGGTCGAGTATAATGGCAAGGAGGCATATATTAAGAGCGATTATCTTGAAGTTGTCTCGGAGGAGAGCGTAGAAACAGAAGAAGCACAGGAAGAACAAGTGGCAGAGAATACGCAAGCTGCATCATCAAACGAGACTGCTACCGGTAAAGTTCGAGTGCTTGAAAGTGTCAGAGTTCGTAAGAGCGCAAGTACGGATGCAGAATCACTTGGAACAGTTTATGCAGGTGAGGAACTGGAATTAATTATGAAACAGGCAGATGGCTGGAGCAAGGTGAAGTATAAAGGCCAGACAGGCTATGTTAAGTCGGAGTTTGTAAAGTAATTTGAACAAGTAAATAATTGCAGGAAAGCATTTTATTTTGTAAGAAATTGTTGTATACTTACGAGGTAAAATGCTTTTATTTTTACTATATTTGGAGGAAGACTATGCTGGGGAAATTTAATATTGGAATTTTGGGAACAGGGAATATTGCCGGGATAATGGCTGATACGATTAATAAAATGAAGGGTGTTAAGCTCTACGCTGTTGCATCCAGAGAAAAAGTCAAAGCTGATGTATTTGCGGGAAAGTATGGATGTAAAAAGGCATATGGTTCTTACGAAGAACTTGCAGCGGATAAAAAAGTAGATTTAATTTACATTGCAACACCTCATTCGGAGCATTTTGCAAATGCGAAAATGTGCATTGAAAATGAAAGGCCGGTGCTTTGTGAAAAAGCATTTACCGCAAATGCACAACAGGCAGAGGAGTTACTAAAACTGGCAGAAGAAAAGGGTGTTTTTATTACGGAGGCAATCTGGACACGTTATATGCCAATGCTTACTACTATTCGTGAGGTAATAGGGAGTGGTGTGATTGGTGAACCGAGGACACTGACAGCAAATCTTGGATACGTGATTAATCAGGTGAATAGGCTTAGGGATCCTGCCCTGGCAGGTGGTGCGCTTTTGGACGTTGGAGTATATCCATTGAACTTTGCACTGATGATATTTGGCGACAATATTGAGAGGATTAGTTCTAATTGTACATATACGGACACAGGAGTGGATGAGCAAAACAGTTTCACTTTGCAATATCTGGACGGTAAGGTGGCGCACTTGAACAGCTCAATGGTTTCTATGAGTGACAGGATGGGTGTGGTATATGGAACCAAAGGATACATCGTGGTAGAGAATATCAATAACTTTGAAAGCGTAGCAGTGTATGACAGCAACTATAAGCGAGTCGGAATGTACAAATGTCCGAAGAAAATTTCTGGCTATGAGTATGAGGTATTGGCAAGCATCAAGGCGATTCAAAATCATCAGCTTGAATGTGAAGAAATGCCCCACAGCGAAACAATCCGTGTGATGAAAATCATGGATAGTCTCAGAAAGGAGTGGGGAATTGTTTATCCCTTTGAAAAGGAAGAATAAAAATTTTATATATGGAAAGAATAAAACAGGGTGGATGAAATTCCATCCTGTTTTATTAAGGTATAAAAAGACTGAATGCGAGGTATGCGAATAAAATGAAAAGTGATGATGTAAAGGTTCTGCAGGAGGTTCAGAGAAATACTAAGATGGCAATGAAAGCAATTGATACCATTAGTGAAAGTATCTATGATGATGAGCTATCTATACAAGTTGCAAGAGAATCTATGAAATATGGAGATATTTACAATAAGGCAACCGACAGGCTGCTGGAGGGAAAGGCGGCATCCTACAAGGAAACCGGATTTCAGGACATGATGCTTAAAGGCGGTGTGAAGGCCAATACCATGTTTAATACCAGTACAAGCCATATTGCGGAATTGCTTATACAGGGATCAAACAGGGGACTCACCAGCATGTGGAAGGCAATCAACCATCATGAAAACGCAGGCAATGTTTCTATGGAAGTAGCAAAGGAACTGATGGACTTTGAGGAAAAGAATATTGAACGATTAAAGAAATACTTATAGTTGATATAGGGAGAAATTATGACAAAAAATTTTTTTCAAACTTTTACAATTTAATTGCTTAAAGTGTATTGTGATTTTTTAAAGTACGTTATATAATACCCTATAGGCAAAGAAGTCAGGTACACAGGACGAAGTGCCTGTGTATTTTTGTATGGTATCCTTAATATGATAGGTGTAGTTTTATTTATTATTGTATACAAGGATACTGTACTACAAATATACTAAATTAAAGGAGGACATTTCAAATGTCATATGTTGATGAAGTATTTCAGATGGTAGTTGAGAAGAACCC
>CAMBLS010000195.1 GCA_945868485.1 uncultured Lachnospiraceae bacterium
CTTTGCTGCTTCAATATCCATTCAAGTCCTCTTACCATGTTTTCAATCTGTCCATCTCCATTGCGGTCAAGCACTTTCCCTATTACCAGCCTGCTATAGGGTGCAATTCCTCTGTATTTTCCCAACGAAATCAACCCGCTTCCACACAGACATCCTGCCACATGAGTTCCATGCCCACTGTCATCATAAGCTCCTCTTTTTCCATTTACAAAATCCTTAAAAGCAATGATTCTATTATCAAAGTCTGGATGAAATGCTATTCCCGTATCAAGAATAGCTATCGTTACTCCCATTTTTCCACAGTCCGTTGTAATCTCGTCACTGCATCCAACTTGTTGTCTTACCCGAAGCATAAAAAAACTCCCGGCTTTTTAATTATACTATGCCAGGAGTTTTTATCAGTTCTGTCCTTATTTATGTAAATTTTGTTTTGGTTTCCCTTTATAAAAAAACAGTGCAATCGATCCTGCCAAAAGACCAATAGCAAGAAACCATTTTGGATGCAACGGATCGCCAGTATCAGGAGTATTATCTTTATTTCCCGAAAGGTTTAAAATAACGGACTTTCCATTTGTCACTGTTGCCTGCCCATTTACTGCTGTATAATTATAAATACCTATCGGCGAAAAGTGATTGGTGGTGAACTGAATATAATTGCCATCACTCAGTTCTTTGACACGATGGGAAACCGCCTCCATCTGTCCATCCTGATCAAGCGTAACTACATGCAAATTGTCAGGGACAATTCCATCAGGAATCTTCATCTGTACTGTAATATACTGCTTGCCAAGCTTGTTGATAGGAACACTTCCTGACCCATCATATAGGACTGCCTCATAAGCCTTCAAATTTGAAGGTGTTCTTCCACCATATAATTCTCCATAAGCTCCCAAAATCTTTTCAGCAGCCACTTCGGAATCTGTTATTTTCAGTATATACGCATCACTTTCACCCGGAATAGAAGCCATCATATGCTCACCTTCAGCGATAGATTTGCTATTTAATCGAAGCACTACTTCTGTTCCATCTAATTGGGAAATTCCTTCTCCATTATCTACAATCTGATTACCTGATTCATTGCAAATGATTCCCCTAAAACCATAGGTTCCCTCTTCCAGTACCGTTCCAGTAAAATCAACGACTCCATCAGAAACAATAGCATTTCTGATATTGTCAAAAGCATAGGTTCGATATTCCTTATTGGCAAGACGCTTAGCCCCCTGCCCTACCGAAAGCTTAGGTAGTTCATTCCCCTGAAATACAACTGTATCTGTTCCGTTTCCGAGAGCATACGCACCTAATCCAACTTCCTTCATAGTGTCCGGTATAACAACCTGTGACAACGGACAATTCATAAAGGCCCTGTCTTTTACAGACACAAGCTTTCTACCCCCATTCACTGTCTTTAAATTCTTGCAGTTCATAAAGGCCTCTTCTCCTATGACTTGAACCGTATCTGGAATATTCACCGCAGTAATTCCCATGTGATCCTTAAATACACCGGGTCCTATCTGCTTTACACCATTTGGGATATTAATCACACTATCACTGCCATCATAAGCAATCAAAATGCCATCCCCCACTATCAGGAACGGATAGGTTGCTGTTTTCATATTTTCTATCCATGGAGTTTTATCAAAAGCGTAAGGCTCAATCTCCGTTACAGAATCTGGTATTGTCACTTCACTTAACTGATCACAATGATAAAAAGCGCCGTAACAAATCCGGGTCACTCCTTCCGGAATGACCACCCTGGTAAGTCCCGATCTGGCAAATGCAAACTCTCCAATCTGCGTAATCCCTTCTTCAATAGTATATTCCGTCAAATCACTATCCTGATAAAATGCCTGAGAAGCAATTTTTGTATCATTAACAATGGTGTACTTAGGAAACTCCTTCCCCTTCTGTGCGTTGTCTACCAACAGATTCTCCAATCCTGCTTCCGATCCGCTATTTAAGTTTTCCACTCCATTTCCACTGATTTCTTCCATATCAGAAAGGTCAATCCTGCCTGAAACAGCATTTCCCTCAAGCACCGCAGACCGCCTGTTATCAATAAAAATTAATGCTCTTCCGGAAACAATACTGGATTCCCCCAGCAACGTTTTATTATTTACAGTTTCTGTTATAGCAGTCACCTCAGCTGCCGGAGTAGGTGTCGGATTACCTGAGGGTACATTACTCTCCTTATCATTTGAAATAGAATCTGCATCAACCGTCTGTGCATCCTGCACGTCCTCATACTCCACCTCCTCCACATCAGAGGTTCTGAAGGCTGCCGCAAAATCTGCACTATAGGTTCCCGGCGTAGCCATAAACTCTACATTAGGACAACCATCAAAGGCGCTGTCACTAATATGAGCCATAGAATCTGGCAATGTAACCTTGGCAAGATTAACACAATCCTCAAAAGCTTTGGCACCAATTCCTCTTATCGTCAGGGGAATTTCCACTTCTTTTAAATTAAGACAATTAGAAAAAGCATAAGCCGGCACCTCATTAAGCCCGCTTCCCAAAGTTACCTTCTCCAAATAAGGATTTCCCCAAAATGCATAGGCAGCAATTTCCGCAACTGTCCCGGGCAGCGTATAAGCTCCCTTTTCAAAGGCAGGCATCAATGCATATACTTTGGTTTGTTCATCATCATAAAGAATCCCATTTGAATAAAATAAATAAGAATTATCCTCAGAAATGGATAAATCTTTCAGTTGACTACAACCTGCAAAAACGCCACTTCCCAGCTTCTTCACATTAGCGCCTAATGTAACATTTACCAATTCCTTATTATTACTGAAAGCAGCCGTTTCAATTTCCTCTACACCATCCCCCACCGTAATAGTGCGAAGATTATCACAGTCCGCAAAAGCACGATAACCAATGGACTCTACATCATCGCCTATAGTCACCTTAATCAGGTTATCATTTCCGACAAACGCTTCCTCACCAATGATTTTAACACCATCTGGAACAGACACGACTTCCGCCGTGCCTGAGTATTTCATTAATTTAGTTCCATCCATCTCAAAATCAGAAGAAGGCGCTACCGCCTCCACATCTGATGCAGGTATCTGAGTGACTGCTATGGCTGTTACCAATAGCAGTGCACTCAGTGTCTTTGCAATCTTTTTGTTCACAGGAGTCTCCTATGCTGTCTTTGTTTTCACTACCGCTTTATCGCGTTTAAAGAAAAGAATCATTGAAACACATGCCATTCCAAGAGCTAAAAACCATTTAGGATGAATAGGATCTCCTGTCTTGGGTGTCACATCTATAGTTCCTTCTGTCAAATTTGCTGTATCCACATAAATCACATAAGGTGAAAAATGGGATGCTGTAAAATTCACACACGGTACCCCATCCACCGTAGTAAATCTGGTATTTATATCTTCCAAAGTTCCGTTTGATACAGCTGCAACTTTATTATTTCCTGCGTATTGTACCAAGTCATCCGGTAATGGCAGTGTAATATTTATGGAAATTCCTGATGTATCTGCAATTTTAGTTCGGCCCGTAGAATCATATAAGCTAATATCCATCGGAAGATACTTAATCCTGCTGATATCACCATATTTTGCCTGTAATGCAGCTACCACTGCATCTGCCGCCGTCTGATCTTCCGCTACCTTAATGACAAAATTATCTGTTGCACCGCTTACCGTAGCGCCTGCCAGATTGGTATTGGAAATACCAGGCTTGGTTACCTGCACAGTCGTACCATTGTTAGATGACTGGCTTGTACCTGAGGAACTGCTTCCTCCTGTACTGCCGGCAGATGCCGTACCTGATCCAGTTCCTGAACCGCCTGTACTTGTACTGCCCGTCTTATAAGTAGCCGTAATTGCTACGTTTGCCGCCGGCATGGTAAAGGTAGTTGATGAGGCATTGGGATCTGCAAATCCCACACCTGCCGTAGAGGATGTCCACTTATCAAAGCTTTGTCCTTCTCCTCTGAAATAAGCATTTACTGCCACCACTGCACCTGCCGGATAACTACCGCTTCCACTTCCACCCGATACGGATACCGTATATTTCTTGACCTCCGGTGTCGATGTTGGTGTCGCTGACGGTGAAGGAGACGCTGTGGCTGATCCCCTACCGGGAGTAGCTGTGGCACCCGGTGCTGCTGTAGGTGAAACAGGTGTATAGGATGCAATGATATTCATATCGCTGGTTACATTCTGATAAGTATCAGGAACCCACGCAGTAAAGGTATATCCGGCTCTGTCCGGTGGCATTGGTGCTGTTGCCGCCTCACCTTTGTTAATTTTTTGCTGACTGACAACCGTCTTACCGTCATAAGAATAAAAAGTTACTGTAAAACGGCTGGAGTCAGTAGAATTATTCTCATACTGTGACAATACAATCGTATCTGCCGTAATGCTGTGATAATCTGGCGACCATCCCTTAAAGGTATATCCATCATGTACAGGTGCCTCCGGAGGTGTTGCACTCTTGCCCTGTTCTACTGTCTCCACCTTAAGTTCCTTTCCTGCAATGGTGTCCATAAAAGTTACCACATAAGAGTTCTCACCAAATACCGGATATACATCCGTATCCCTGACAATATTGGTATAATCCGTCCATCGGCTAAACGGATGTCCTTCATGAGAAGGAGTGCTAGTAGGAGGAACTGCGTCCTGCCCATCTATTACCTTAACCTTGTGGAATAGGCTTTTGGTAGTCGTATCCGGATAGTTTGGATAATCCCAGAAATAAACAGTATGCTCCAGATTCACTTTACCATATTCGGGATTAATATAATTATACTGCTTGGCATATCGGTCAGCCGTTGTACCCTCAACACACTCAAAAATAATTGTCTGCTGAGGGTTACTCTTGAATGCATCCTGCGCAATGTAC
>CAMBLS010000196.1 GCA_945868485.1 uncultured Lachnospiraceae bacterium
TACCGATGGTAAAGGTGGTGTGTTTTGGCATACACAGGGCAGCGGAAAGTCGTTGTCTATGGTGTTTTATGCTCATTTATTACAAGAAACATTAGACAGTCCGACTATCGTTGTACTAACAGATAGAAATGATCTTGATGATCAGTTGTATGGTCAGTTTGTTAAGTGTAAAGAATTTTTGAGACAAGAACCGGTACATGCTGAAAGCAGAGAACATTTGAAAACTTGGCTTGCTGGCAGACAGGCAAATGGAATTATCTTTACAACAATGCAGAAATTTGAGGAGTCTTTTGACGAACTTTCAGAAAGAAGAAATATTGTTGTTATGGCAGATGAAGCTCATCGAGGACAATATGGACTTGCAGAAAAGATTAAGATAACAAAGAACGAAGCAGGAGAAGAAGTTGCCAAAAGAGTTGTAGGTATAGCTCGTATTATTCGTAACAGTTTGCCTAATGCAACATATATTGGTTTTACCGGTACGCCTATATCATCAGCAGACCGTAGTACGCGTGAGGTATTTGGAGATTATATTGATATATATGACATGACACAGGCTGTTGAGGATGGAGCAACAAGACCAGTATATTATGAGAGCCGAGTTATTAAATTAAATCTTGATGAGAATACATTACAATTGATGGATGCAGAATATGATGTAATGGCTGCAAATGCGGATGCGGAAGTTATAGAAAAAAGTAAGCGTCAACTTGGACAGATGGAGGCTATTCTCGGTAACGATCAAACTATCAATTCTCTGGTGTGTGATATTCTGGATCACTATGAGAACAATCGTCAGAATCTGCTTACTGGTAAAGCAATGATTGTTGCATATTCCAGACCGATAGCAATGAAGATTTACAAAAGAATACTAGAACTTCGTCCTGCTTGGAAGGAAAAGGTCGGAGTTGTTATGACATCTGGCAATAATGATCCTGAAGAATGGCGAGAAATTATCGGTAACAAACAGCATAAAGATGAATTGGCAAAGAAATTTAAGGACAACAATAGTCCTATGAAAATAGCTATTGTTGTTGATATGTGGCTTACGGGATTTGATGTTCCATCATTAGCTACAATGTATGTTTATAAGCCAATGTCCGGACATAATCTTATGCAGGCTATTGCTCGTGTAAACCGAGTGTTCAGAGATAAAGAAGGCGGACTTGTTGTTGATTATGTAGGTATAGCTTCTGCTTTGAAACAAGCAATGAATGATTATACAACTCGTGATAAAAAGAACTATGGGGATACAGATGTTGCCAAGGTGGCTTATCCAAAATTTCTTGAGAAACTCTCTATCTGTAGAGATTTATTTCATGGATATGATTATTCAAGATTTACAACAGGTTCTGATCTTGAACGAGCGAAAACTATCAGCGGTGCTGTAAACTTCATAATAGCGAGAGATAAGGAAGAAGAAAAGAATACTTTTATTAAAGAGTCGTTAATGCTTCATCAGGCACTTTCTCTCTGTTCTTCTATTGTTGATGAAGACATGAGATTTGAAGCAGCTTTCTTTGAATCGATCAGAGTTCTTGTAGGCAGATTGATGAATAATGGTACTGGTAAGAAAATTTCACTTCCTGAAATAAATGCAAGGATTAATGAACTTTTGAAGCAAAGCATAAAGAGTGATGGCGTAATTAACTTATTTTCAGATGTAAAAGAGGAATTTTCGCTCTTTGATCCAAAGTTTCTTGAAGAAGTATCAAAGATGAAAGAGAAGAATCTTGCAGTGGAACTTCTTAGAAAATTGATTGCAGAGCAGGTACATATTTACAAAAGAACTAATGTTGTTAAATCCGAGAAGTTTAGTGAGATTATTCATGAAGCAATGAACCGTTATCTTAATGGTATGCTTACAAATGAGCAGGTTATTGAAGAACTTCTCAATCTTGCAAAACAGATTGCAGCAGCACAAAAAGAAGGCGAGCAGTTAGGACTTACTGCTGATGAATTGGCTTTCTATGATGCACTTACAAAGCCACAGGCAATTAAAGATTTCTATGAGAATGAAGAATTGATTGCTATAACAAAAGAACTGGCTGAAACTCTCAGAAAGAATAAAACTATCGATTGGCAGAAGAGAGAATCAGCAAGAGCAAAGATGCGTATGCTAATTAAGAAACTTTTGAAAAAACACAAATATCCACCGGAAGGTATGGAGGATGCAGTTCAGACTGTTATGACACAGTGTGAACTTTGGACGGATAATAATGATATGAGTGAGGAAAGGATTATTAGTTTTCAAGATAAATCAATATCATATTGTGAATTCAATTATACACCCATGATGGTCGCTGAAAGTGTAGCAAACTATGAAACAAAGAAATAAAAGGAAGTGGAGGATATATGGCTAATACAATTCAAAGGCTACTTTATTTTTTCTCAGCGATATCACCCGTGTGTATAACATTTTCAGTGGTTTGGATTATTCAAGGTAAAGGAATAATGTTTCCGGCAATATTAGTATCTACTTCAGTGATAGGAGTTGTTTTGTTTATCGTATCATTTAGATATGGCTATAAAAATATTGCACCTATGACAATTAGAGTTACGGATGTATCTACGGGCGATTTATGGATATTAGGATATGTTTTCTCATATTTGTTGCCACTGGGTAATATGGTGATAGCTGAATGGAATTTGTTTATATTAGCGGGAATCAGCTTGATAATAGGAGTGGTAATAACTTTTATAAATTCTTCAATCCCACACCCACTGTTATTTTTTAGTGGATATCATTTTTATAACCTTACCACAGAGAATGGTATATCATCATATATTTTGATAAGTAAAAAGAAAATACGAAATAAGAAAGATATAAAAGCGGTAGGAAGGATTTTTGAATTTTTGTTGATTGAGAAATGAGGAGGCAAGATTAAATGTTTGAAAACAGTTCCGTAATGGTGTTGAGGGCAAATACAAAAGAAGATGAAGTATATAGAATAGAAGTTGATGCACAAACTCAAAATACAATAATTGCATCTATGAGAAATGCATTAGCTGAATTGATTGCCGAAAAAACACAGATAGTATTTGATGGCAGTTATAAGCCAAATGATGATGAAATTTTAAAAATAGAAAATTATCAGTTATCTGATGAAATAAAAGATGCAATAAGAGATCCTTTGGGAGTACCGAGTTTCAAAAAAGATAATGATACATTTCCAGAAATTAAGGCAATATTTGTTGGTGAGAGGACGGAAGATGGAGAAACAGAAAAGTTTAATGTGGTATTTCAAAGATTTAGAAAAGAACAATACATTTCAACAAAATGGTGTAATTTGTTTTTTGAGAATAATACTTTTTTTCAGGAAAAAAGATTTGGAATTAGTATCGCAGATGGAGTCGATTGTTATTATACTGATAAAGAGTTGCAATTTTCGTCATTTTATTATGCTAGACAGATATTTGATTTAAGTGAATGCTATCGTTCTGCAACAGATAGTGAGGTTGAATCCTTTACGACAAGTTCGAAATTAGCACTTGATAATTCAGAAGCGTTTAAAGGAATGGCTAATACTTGGATAAGAAGAAAAATTGCTATGATTAATGATTCTCAAGTTTTGGACAATTATTCGGCAAAAGAGATAAAATCCCGAGCAAAGCTGGTTGGAGTAGATATTGATGTAAAGGATAAAAAGATTGTAATTCCAAATGACAAAGAAAAAATCAAGATAATACTTGGTTTTCTGGATGAAGAAGCTTATAAAGGACCATTTTCGCAAAAAACTTTTTTGGCTAATTCTAAGAGACAAGTACATTAAAAAGAGTATGTGAGTAAATTATTAGAAACTTAAGGTATTATTAAGCGAAGGAAGTGAGTTTATGGACATAAAGCAGCTAATTGGTGAAACCACAGATTACGACAAAAAACTTGCACTTGAAGAGAAGAAACCTAAAAGCTGGTGCAAGAGTATCAGTGCATTTGCCAATTGTTTTGGTGGCAAGTTGATATTTGGTGTATCGAATGATAATGAGTTGGTGGGGCTTGCAGATGCTGAAGGTGATGCAGAGAAAATTAGCGAAGCAATAAAAACACATTTGAATCCAATACCGGAGTTTAAGTTGTATTTTGAAGAAGATGGCGAAAAGATTTTTGTTATTGTGGAAGTTATGAAAGGGCAACAGACACCATACTATTATGAAGGTGATGGACAACTCATTGCATTTATGCGTATAGGAAATGAAAGTGTTCCGACAACTCCTTCACAGCTAAGAGAATTGGTGCTTCGTGGTAGCGGCGAAAGTTACGATAGTCTGAAATCAAGATATGATTTTGACAATATGTCCTTTACAAAATTAAAATCAGTATATAAACAGAGAACGGGGAATACATTTGAAGATACAGATTATGAATCTTTCGGACTGATTGATGAAAAAGGAAATCTAACGAATGCTGGAGCACTTCTGGCAGATGAATCACCGGTACGTCATTCCAGATTGTTTTGT
This sequence comes from uncultured Lachnospiraceae bacterium, assembly GCA_945868485.1. Lineage (GTDB taxonomy): Bacteria > Bacillota > Clostridia > Lachnospirales > Lachnospiraceae > Suilimivivens. Next base: position 4,459 of record CAMBLS010000196.1, read on the forward strand.
ACAAGATGGAATGGACTTACTAAAGCATCAGGAATAGTGGATGCACTTGATGATAAGGAATATACTGGCAGTCTTGTCACATTGTTGCAGGCAGGAACTGATTTTGTGAGAAATAATTCCAAGAAAGCATGGCGTAAGGTTGATGACGGAAGAATTGAAATGCCTGATTATCCGGATAGAGCAGTGCTTGAAGGTATAGTAAATGCATTGATTCATAGAAACTATATGGAGATAGGTAGTGAAGTCCATATAGATATGTTTGATGATAGAATTGAAATATATTCACCTGGCGGAATGGTAAGTGGAATATCTCTAGAAGGAAAAGATTTGTTGAAAATCCCGTCAAAGCGAAGAAATCCG
>CAMBLS010000197.1 GCA_945868485.1 uncultured Lachnospiraceae bacterium
AGGATTTTGAGAAAAATGTAACCTACAGCAGATGGTGTACCGGAGAACGCCCGATACCCAAGGAAATATTGTGTTTTTATGACAATTGTGGATTTGACGGCATTCAGGATAATATTCAGGATGATGTAATTCCAAACCTTATCAATGTGCCAGCCACAAGGAAACTGCTTTTAGAATTGGTTATGGACAGTGTGGATGTAATTGGTACAAAAAAGGCGGATGAATTTGCCTGGATAACCGATGATGCCGAGTTTATGACTGCTCTTGTCCGTTACGCCATATTAAATGACCATGACAGCAGACACACCCTGTTATCGCCTGATTTGTCGGATATTCTTCTGAGTAACAAGCTTCCTTCTGTAAATCGCTATTTTTTCGGAAGAAAAGAGGAAATAAAGGTCGTTAGCAAAGCTTTGCAGAAAAACAATCTTGTATTTATCACCGGCACTGCCGGCATGGGTAAAAGTGAACTGGCAAAGACTTATGCTAAGAAGAATGAAAAGAAATACACCAACATAATTCACTTATTTTACGATGGTGATTTAAAGAAATGTGTTGCTCAGATGGAATTTAGTGATGATACCGTGGACATGAGCGAAGATATGCTCTTTGACAGGCATATGAAACTATTAAAAAAGCTCCACTCTGACAGTCTCATTATCATTGATAACTTCAATGTTCTGCCAAAAGAGGATGCTTTCTTTAAGGAAATTATGAAATTGAACTGTAAGATACTGGTTACCAGCCGGTGCAATATCTCTCAGTTTGAGACGGTAAAGGTTTCTGAAATGGACGCAGATACAGAGCTTGTAGAACTGTTTTATAAGCATTGCCCTTCTGCAAAGGGTTCTGAAGATGTGATAAAGGACATTATCAAGACGGTGGGCTGTCACACCCTTACTGTATGCCTGTCTGCATTATCCCTGACAGCCAGCGGCATGGAACCGGAAGAACTGCTTGCTGAACTGAGAACCTGTGGACTGAATATCGCCTCTGGGGAAGATGTGGAACTGTACAAGGATGATGATTTTACTGACGGACTGATGATCGAGCATTTACGAAGGCTCCTACAACTTGGTAAATTGTCCAATCAACAATTGGATATTCTTCGCAATCTGTCTCTGCTACCGGTTGCCGGCATATTAAAGAACAGCTTCAAGAACTGGATGAAGCTTGATAACCTTGCGGATGTAAACCACCTTATCAAATACGGATTTATCAACGAAGATACAGATAACAAGAAAATTAGCCTGCATCCACTGTTACAGGAAGTGATTGCCATTGAAACCATACCAACCGTGACTGCCTGCCGGACTCTGCTTAATAGCCTCCACCTTGTCTGCCTGGCACATGGCTTGGAACTTCGCAGACCGGAAAATATTATTGCTTCCCTTATCAGTGTATCAGAGCGCATTATAGTAGATGATGGTGGATATTTCTTACTGTTTTTACAGGATATGTTCCCATATCTGGACAAATACCTTGTATCGGATTACCTGCCGAAACTAACTGATAGAATCAGCTACCTTATGGAAGAATACAAACTGGAGTCTCCATGTGACAGGGCATTGCTACTGGATTATAAGGCAGAGTGTTTTCTGTTGAAAAAAGATTACGGAAATTCAGTTAAGGAACGTGAAAAGGCAATCAACATCATGGAAAAGATGTATACAAAAGATGCAGATATGCGAACTGCAAACCTGCTATCCAATCTGTACAACAACCTTTCCAATACTTATCTGCTGATGAAGCGTGGCAATGAGGCCGCCAAGGCACTCCGTACATCCCTTGATATCCGTATGGAATATTCACACTTGGGACTAACCGAATCCCATGATACCCTGCAACAGATGATGAACCTTATCAATATACTGTTGCTGGCAAAGGATGTGGACAATGCCAAGATTGTATTGGAACAGTATGAATCATTAGTGCTGGAGCATCTGTCAGATACCTCTCTTGATTATGGTATCTGCAAGCTGAGCAAAGGCATCATTGATATAATGGAAGGAACGCCGGAATCGGCTGAGGTTAACTTGCTTGCGGCAGAAAGTATTATTGGTAATGCTGTGGGCACGGATAATGACTATATGAAAACTACTTATAGGTATTTGAATAATCTTTATTTACGGTGGAAGAAGCCGGAAAAAGCGATTGAGTACAGGGATAAGTATTTTAATATAAACAGAATAACTACAAGTAAAAACGCATAAACTATCAATACCACTAAAAATCCATTTGACAGCTTTTGTCTTCGATGGTATATTATATTTAGTGGTTGTGCTGCGGAAACTTGCGATGCCCGCAGCCGGTGGAGTTCCATGCGTGGGCTCCACTTTTTTTATACCACAACATAGGAAGAAGGGGTACATTTGGCAAAAACATTTTTAACATACCAACAACAATTACATATCCTTGAACATGACAAGCAACTGGCAATTCCCGACCCGGATTATGCCAAGAAAATGCTAGAAGAAATCAGTTATTATTCCCTTATTGGTGGATATAAATCTTTGTTTAAACACAATGCATCCAACAAATATGCTCATGGCGTAACTTTTGATGAATTGGTTTCCTTTTATTATTTTGACGAAGAGCTTCGCACTTTATTTTTAAAATACATCCTTCATGTGGAACGTCATATGAAGTCCATGTTTTCATATCACTTTTGCGAAAAATATGGTGAACAACAAAGTCATTATCTCAATGTAAACTGCTATAATTACAACAAGAAAAACCAACAGCAAGTTCAAAGATTAGTTCACTCTTTGCAAAAGGCTATTTCGGTACCTAGCCAATATGCATATATAAACCATTCCGCAAATATGCACCATAATGTACCGCTATGGGTAGCAACCAATGCACTTACATTTGGACAGATTTCCAAAATGTATCAATATGCGACTACTGACTTAAGAACCAAAATAAGCAAGAATTTTACCAATATTTCAGAAAAGCAGTTGCACCAATTTGTTACAATAATTGCACGATGTAGAAATGTATGTGCCCATGGAGAGCGTCTCTTTTCATTCCGTATACATGAAACAATACCAGATACGCTATTACATAAGAAGTTACAAATTCCCCAGAAAAACAGAAGCTATCAATATGGGAAGCAGGACTTATTTGCTGTCGTGATAGCCTTACGCTATCTTATCAGTGATGAGGATTTTAAAGCATTTAAATCCGGTTTAACTAAACTCATCAATAGGGTTCTCAAACAATGTCCGCATCTTACTCGTAAGCAATTACTCAAGGAAATGGGGTTCCCTGAGAACTGGGAGAAAATTATGCGATACAAAAAGTAGTTGCCTTTACACAATGCAGATTTATAGTAGGTATGGTTATGCTATATTGCTTGCGAAAAGCATAACCTCCTACTTATTTACTATCACCATCATCATCCCAAAAATCTTCTGGTAATTCCGGATCATCCATTCCACAATCTTCTATTTCGTTTTGTAATCTATAGACATCCGGCCATGTATCTCTCCCAAACACATTCTGTGGAAAATATTTGATAAGAAGCGGCACAACGGCTTCTTCTAATGCAATTTGAAAATCTTTTCTTTTTTCCTGTTCCATACCATTAAGTTGTTCTATAGATATATCATGAATAGTCAAAACATATTCTACATACTTATCATATAGGAATTTCCCTTCAATCTTAGTTTTCTGTTGTTTCAAAATGTATGGATATTTTTCTGCTTTTAATTCCCTCATCCATATTTCTCTTATAAATGGATCCTTTACTTTTTCGCATTCTCGGTGATACTTCCCAGCTAAATAATCAGGCTCAACATTGAGATATTTCCCTAATGCATCCAAAAGATCTGGTGAAACTTCTCTATCTCTTAATCCTCTTTCAACCGATTTTGAAGACCAGCCAAATCCATGTGCATCATCTAATTTTCTTATACTGCAACCTCTAAGATGTAATGCTTCCATTACACAGTTTTTGTCAAATGGTGCCTTTTTACTCTTTTTATAAGCCATCTATTTCCTCCAATGCCGACAAATTTCAAATATTGTCGTATCTAGTTTTGTTCATAAATTATTGACTATCCGACAACCTTGTCGTATGCTTGAATTGTAGCATTTTTTCAATCATCTGTCAAAAGGAGGTCCATATGCCAACTACCAAAAACTTTACTCAAACCACTGAAAAGAAAAACCTATTCGAAGAAATCAAAAGCCACAAGAAGGAAATTATAGTTACTTCTGTATTACTTGGTGCGACAATAGCTGGAGTTCTGATTTATAAAAGAATATCTCCCAAAGAACTTGCTCGAATAAAAGAAAATATTCCTTGTGATTTATGCACAAACAAAGAGCTTTCTTCTTTAGAAGCAACAGCACCTACGGCTACAAATATTATTGAGTTTTCGTTAGGTAAAACCAGCACTGTATCAGGGCATCCAAGAAATCTCCCCTCTGGTCACAAACCTTCAGAAAAACAACTGGAAATAGCAAGAAGCCTTGGTATTAATTTAGCTGACAATCAAACATATGTCACAGATTATTCTCGAAAAATTGCATAAGCCGGGACACAAGTTGAGGTTTGCACTGTGGCAAACCTCTTTTAATATAGCAATTAAACTGCTTTTAATCATTTTTTATTTTAAATCCACATATCTCTAACTTCCTAATAAGAGGCTCTTCAAATCCCTGAACATCTTTTTTATCAATTATAATAGATAAATTTTTTCTTGCTCTTGAACACCCTACATAAAATAATTTGTACGCACTTAATGCACCATATACAAGATTTTCTTTCAAACACGCTTTAGCACTTGTAACA